>NZ_JCACKM010000219.1:0-8888 GCF_059505385.1 Desmonostoc vinosum | reverse complement strand
AGGTACGAGCGTCAGCGTTAGCGACGCAGGAGCGTCGCGTCATTACGAATTACGATTTAAGGCTACCACTAATTTTTGAATATGTCTTAGTTCATGAGTTGCCATCACAGATATTCGTATACGGCTGGTTGGCACTGTAGGAGGACGAATTGCTGGGGCAAAAATGCCAGCAGATTTAAGTTGTTTACCAACTTTGAGCGCATCAGCAGCACTTGCTAATTCAAAACATAATATAGGTGACTCTGAAGGCAATAATTTGAGACTAGGTAGTTGCTGCTGGATTAACTTTTTCAAATAATCCACATTTCGCCATAATTGAGCGCGGCGTTGCGGTTCTTGTTGCACTATATTGATTGCTGCTAAGGCTGCTGCTGTGTCAGCAGGTGAAAGCGCGGTGGTGTAAATCCAGCTAGGGGCGCGATTTCGTAAAAAGTCGATTAAGGCGTTACTTCCCGCCACATATCCACCTAGACTACCCAAAGCTTTACTTAGAGTACCAATTTGGATTAATTGTCTACCTGTACACGCGAAATGTTCGACACACCCAGCACCAGTTTTTCCCAGCACACCAGTGGCGTGAGCTTCATCAACCAGCAGCATACAGCTAAATTCATCAGCTAAATCCAGTAGTGCTGGCAAGGGACATAAATCACCATCCATGCTGAAGACGCTATCAGTCAGAATTAAACAGCGTCGATAGTTTTGCCGTTGCTGACTCAACAGATTTCTTAGTGCTGTCAGATCACAGTGCGGATATTCAATCGCAACTGCACCGCTGAGAATCGCTCCATTTTTCAAGCTTGAATGATTGTACTGGTCAGATAAAATTAAATCTCGTTTGCCTACTAGAGCGGTAATTGCACCCAAATTTGCTAGATACCCCGAACTAAATACCACCGCATCTGCTGTTTGTTTAGTAGATGCGATCGCCTCTTCCAATTCCCTGTGTAATTTACGATGTCCACTGAGCAATCTAGAACCAGTACTACCAGTCCCAAATTCGTGAATAGCAGCAGTGGCCGCCGCTATTAAGCGCTCATCTCCTGCCAGTCCCAAATAGTCGTTACTAGCAAAATTAATTACCTCTTGCCCTGCTAACATCACCGTTGCCCCCGGACGCCCACAGATTGTTTGTACTGAGCGATACCAATCTGCTCGGTGAATAGTTGCTAAAGACTTTTCTAGCCAAGCATAGGGGTTGTTCATGAGGGGATTAGGGGGATGGACTTCGACTTCGCTCAGTCACCGGGGGATGCATTTCTCCTTTAAAGACGCTGCGCGTAGCAAGATCCCGCAGGTAAGCTAATCTGCCTTTAACTTGCATAATCCTTTGCCTCAGAAAGACGCGGAGAGAAGTTGCGTGCGGGGGTTCCCCCCGTTGAGCAAACTTCGGAGGACGCGCTTAAGGGGAGACGCGGGGATGCAATTTGAATGATTATTAGCTTACGGCTTCGCTCAGTGACCGGGGGATGAGGGCGTTAATAACAAGGAACTTATAACTAAATAATTAATAACAAGTGACCAATGACAATTGACTATTGAACCTGTTCGCTACTAAGATGGGCGATCGCTTGTTTAATCCAATCTTCGACATAGGCGTCTTTTGGTAGGCCAATTTCTTCGCTGACCACATGTAAAGCATGACTGACTTCATGGGCAGTATATCCTAATGCGAAGAGGGTCATTTGCACTTCTTCGAGAATTCCTGGTGCAGGGCCGCCTGTAGCTACGAAGAAACCTGCTGATTTGCGCCACTCGATTAACTTGCTTTTCAGCTCTAAACAGATGCGTTCTGCGGTTTTCTTACCTACACCTGGAGCTTGAATTAAGATTTGTGTATTGGCAGCGATAATGGCTTGGACTAAATCGGGTAATTCCAAAGTGTCCAATAAAGCGATCGCTAAAGCTGCACCAATACCGCTGACACTCAGCAAGTGGCGAAATAAATCGCGTTCGGCTGGCGAAGCAAAGCCATACAACAAAGGCACTTCTTCGCGAACTTGGTAGTGGGTAAAAATTTGTGCTACTCCTCCCGACTCAGGTAGCTGCTGTGCCAAGCGTTGAGGAATTTGTAAATCATACCCAATGCCATTTACTTCTAGCGTCAAGATAACGCGATTACCATTATTTGTTTGGATACCAGCGACGAGACCTTTAAGATAACTTATCATTCCAAGAAACCAAAATATTTTAAACCTTCGATAATTCCACCTGCACAAAAATCTTTTGCCAGGTAACGGTGGTCAGCGGGATACTCATCGTGCCATTCGAGTAATTCCTTGCGGGCATTCCCGACAATGATTCCCCGTTCGTTGCCTACAGCGAATAAAGCAATATCATTACCTGAATCACCACAGACAACTGTTTGCTGGGCTGCAAATTTCCACTTCTGGCGCAAAAATTGCATTGCCTGACCTTTATCGCTGGAAAGGGGTACAATGTCAAGGTCAATACCGCTACTATAAATTAATTTTATATTTAATTTATATTTTAATAACTCTGCCTCAAGTTGTGGTAGTATGTCTTCCGCTGCTGCTTGTTGTAAAAAAAAGCTGACTTTAAAGGAGCGTTGTTCTGAGTCTGGTTGTAGTATTAATTCCGAATATTTACTAGTAATAGATAATACAGAGTCGCGACTCCAGCCAGGGGAAAGGATTTCTGACCAGTCTGCATCTGGAACATCAGTACCATCAAAGTAAATTTCTGTACCAACAGACAGCACAAGAGCATCTGGTTGGATGAGATTTTTTTCAACTTGGAGTTCTTGATAAAGGACAGGCGATCGCCCAGTAGCGTAGACAATCTTGGTACCATATTCTTGACGATGTTCACTGAGATGTTGATTTAATTCAATTAAGGCTTGGTCATCACCTACAAGTGTGTGATCTAGGTCAGTGACAAATAGAAATGGTTTCATAGTCTTGATATCTCCTAAGTTAGTAGTTGCAAAAATTCCTGGAAACCTAATTTGAAATCTAGAAAGCAGAAACCAATTATTGAATAGGCGATCGCAGTTAATCTACCAGATTTTGCTGACGATGTATTCGTCCTGATGAAACAATTTTTTTTACAGCACAATCAAAGTATAAACACACCATGATGCGTCTCTAAATATTAGAATTTATTACTTTTGAAACCAGAGACGTGCCATGGCGCGTCTCTAGTTTTATTCCCTTTTCTCTGTTAACTAGTTCCGTGGGTTTAAGTCCCCCTGATATCTTGCACCAGTCCCAAAAACCGCCATAGGTTTCTAACCTATGGCTAATAGCAAAAGTCCTCTCAAGAGGACTAAATCTCACAAAAAGCATAGATTTTAGTCCACTTAAGTGGACTTGACCTAATAAGAGCGAGAATTTATTCTCTGGCGGGAGATTGGGAAGGTGCAAGATCTAAGTCCCCCGGTTCTATAACCGGCAAGTTTTGTGTTGGTGTCTGTCTTACAAAGTTGAGGCAGTGTGATCTTGGGGAGCCACTGCGTTGGACGGGTTTCCCGGATTAAAGCAAGTGGCGTGGTTTCCCCCATGAACAACTGCCGTCAGATCGGAGGTTTCCTCCAATCTGACTTTGCGCTAAATCCCCATTACAAAACTTAATTACGAATTACGTTAGCGCAGCGGTAGCGTTAGCGCAGCGTTAGCGAGGTACGAGCGTCCGAAGGAGCGTCATTACGAATTACGAATTATTTAAGCGTTTCCTTCTTGTATGTCTACCAAAAAAACAGTAATAAAATATTGCGATCATCACCCAAAAGATGACCAAACTTAATCTTGGGTCTCCAGGATCGTTGATAGTTAATATCGCAGGTGTAGGACTCACAGAATCTTTAGTATTAACTAATAAGAAAGCAAAAATATTGTTAGCTGCATGAACACCTAAAGAAAGTTCTATGCGATTATCCTTGAGAGCAATTGCCGATAAAAATACACCCCATGAAAAATACTGCAATGCCATCCATATAGCACCCCGCTGCATTTCTGGATTGCCTAAATGTGGAAGCATAAATAAAAAACTGTTCATAATAATTAGTATAGTTTTTTGCCGATATAAAAGTCCTAGTCCTTGAAGCAAATAGCCACGATAGAGAAATTCTTCAGCAGAAGTTTGGATAGGAGTCAGCACTAAAACTAGGGGAACAAGAGGTAGCCACTGTGCTAAATTAAAAGTCCATGAATAATATTGTGGCTCTATTAAACAATCACCGACTGTCAAAGCTACTAGCAAAAGCAACCAAACACTAAAACCTGATATGATTCGCTTAAACTTAATAGCATTGTCAGCACTAATTAGAGTTTTAAACTTTCGTTTATGTAGCCACTCAATAGTGATAAATATACCTAAACAGGCAAAAAAAAAGGAATATTAGAAATAACAAATGTTCGAGACGGAGAGTTTTTGAGATAAAATTCTAATTGTTGTTGCAACTCCGCACCCAAACTGTAAATATCTACACCATTAGCAGTATTGGAAGCAAGAAAGAAAATAGTTGCCACAATTCCAGAAACAAACGAGCCGATTTCCCAATAAAAAAAGATAATCAGCAAAACTCCTAGCAAGTAGCGCCACCAGTCATTTTTACCTGTTTTGGCAACATCTAAAAAATTTTTATTCATAATGATAGTCTGCGATCGCCTGTGCGTTATCCACCAATCTTACAAGTTAGAGCAGCAACGCACTACGATACAATCAACTTACCCATCTCTACCAGTTGCCTTGGTTAACACCTCTCCACAACAACCGACTCCAATTAGTATCCCACCTCTTGAGAGTGGCGATCGCCTGACTCGCCGCGAATTTGAGCGCCGTTATCATGCCATGCCAAATCTCAAAAAAGCCGAATTGATTGAAGGAGTCGTTTACGTGGCCTCACCCTTGCGCTTTGAACCCCACGCCGAACCCCATGGTAATTTGATGATTTGGCTGGGAAATTATAAAGTGGCTACGCCTGGTGTGAGATTAGGTGATAATCCAACTGTGCGGCTAGATTTAGATAACGAACCCCAACCGGATGCTATTTTGTTAATCGATGCAGCTTGTGGTGGCTCGTCTCATTTGGATGCTGATGGTTACGTTGAAGGTGCGCCAGAGTTAGTTGCTGAAGTTGCCGCCAGTAGCGCAACCAAAGACTTGTATGATAAAAAACGTGCCTACCGCCGTAATGGTATCCAAGAGTATATTGTTTGGCAAGTTTTTGAGGGTACTGTGAGTTGGTTCAGCTTGCAAGATGGTGAATATGTCGCACTGATACCGGATGCATTAAGTGTAATTCAAAGTCAAGTGTTTCCGGGATTGTGGCTTGATATCTCAGCATTGGTTGCGGGAAATATGCAACAGGTGTTGGCAATACTACAAAAAGGGCTGAGTTCAGATGAGCATCAAGCATTCATTCAGCAGTTGAATGATAGCTTATCTGGTGAGCCGTGAATATTTATCTTGTCTTGCAAATAGAAAAAGAGATTTTAAATCATCCTGATTGAGTGGATATACGGCTAAATTCTGTAATAATACTTAGATATCAATAATTATCAGCAAAAATTCTGTATATTCTATAAAATCAGATTTCCGCAACTATCAGTCCGTCTGATAGTAGTTGTAACGGAAATCTACTGCCGATGAAGCTTGCTGTTGTATTGCTTCATCTGTGTTTGGAGACAGTCTCCAATCTCGCTTGTCATAAGTTGATGATTTATGAATTGGGAAATAAAACATGTCTAATTCAGTGCCGCCCGAAGATCAAACCTCTCGTGAAAATGAAGTTACACAAATTAATGCTAATAATTTAGATTCATCTCAGCCAACCCACCTGCAAGTTGATACCTTTATTAGTAACCACTCACCATCTCAAGCAAAACCGACGGAGATATCACAGCCAGTCGTAGTTGTGGAAGCAAGCAAAGAAGCCGCTTTAGATATATGGAGTGTTTTTAAATTAATTTGGAAAGATCCAGCTAACGGTTTACAAGCAGCACTCACTACTTTAGGAGACAATCGTGCCTTCAACGCAGGTATTATCCTTTGTGTTCTGTTCATGTTGGCTTTTTGGATGGCAGTATTAAAAGTAGTAGAATCTATCGCAGCTTTATTGACTTTTGGGAATCTATTTGGCAGGGGATTTAATGGACAACTAGGTTTTTCAGAACACATCAGAATTTTAATAGGTGCTGCAATTCCAGTGCTGAGCATGATAGCTGTACTGTGGTGCATACGACAAATATTCAGAGCAGCAGGTAATTACAAACAATTCACTTTTGTTACTGGCTTCTCAATTGCTCCTCTCACTTTATTTCTACTATTGCTGTGGTTATTAGGAATTAACGCTGGAGAAATAACAGTTTTACTTTATATCTTCTGTTTTACAACACTTATTTTATTCCTGAACACAGCGTTAATTGGAGTACTACGTTTATCTTCTCGGAATGCGCTATTGCTAGTTCCTGTACTTTTAATTGCAGATTATTTCATCACCAGAGTGGGTTTTGAAATTTTGTATTGAAAAAGATTTTTGCTGTCCTAAATCCTTCTTTCAATCTCCCTAATCTTTTCCTGCTCTCCAGGGCAGGTTTTTTTACATGTAATCGAAAAAAGCCTATTTTTTCGTTTCAAAATCTTTACCCACGTTAATCAAAACGCGAAACTTAGAAAAACTACACCTATACCTATCAGCCTTTGTTCTTTCAAGGATGTGTAGAAATGTGCCATAACACGTCTCTACACATTTAAAACTCCAAACTATAACCTTTAACTGAACTTTAGTTGATTATCCGCGATCTAAAAAACTATAAATTGCTTTTACAATACACTTATACATAATAGTTTTAAAAAGAAATTAAATATACAGAATTAACTCTAATTTACCAGACCAAAAATGTTTAGTTATGTCTGATATTTATGTCTTAAAAATTATAAATATATCAGATTTTGAGCATATTTTTTATATAGTTTGAGCAAAAATTGATTGAGAATATCTAAAGTAAAATATAAAATAAAAAATAAGCTACCCCTACAGAAGGAAACAAAGCAATGGCTAACATAATCGTTCCTGACTTCTATCATGTTGATATAAAGACATTCCTACACGATATGACTCCAGCACAAGTGGAGAGTATATTAGTAGACTATCCATATATTTACCTCAGCAATATTGCAGATACTGTAAACAGCGAAAACTATACAATTGAAGAATCACACTCGTATAACTATTAGAAATCACGGCTACACAGACAAAACCCGCCTGCGCGGGTTATTTCATAAAGTCCACGTAGATGAACTTTGTTTGTGTAGTAGTGAATTCTATTCGCCTATTTAATACCAATTTGAAAAAAGAATGCAATAGACCTCTTGCAAAAGTCCTTCTTTGCGTCTGGGGCGCCTCTGCGTGTTAGCGTTCGCGAAGCGTCTCGTAGAGAAGCGGGGCGTAGCCCAACAAAAAAATATTTATGCAAGAGGTCTAATAAATACAAAAAAACCTGCGTTGAGATACTTACATCTCAACGCATATTTCTGTAATAATTGAATATACTGAGTAAATAATTAGATAAACATGAAATTGATACCTAATCCTGAAAGGTCAACAGCAAAAATCTTATTGTCATACGAACTTAATGCAGGATTTGTAGATGAACCATCAGTTACTCCATCAAAAATACTGACTAACTTACCAAGATCATCAATCCATGAAGCTTGAGAACTATTACCACCAATAACGCTCATTTGTGCTGTATTTAAAACATGCAAAATTGTCTTTGTATCAGAGGTATGCAAATCGGAAATCACTATTTTAGCCATTGTTTTTTTCCTATATTAGGAGCTAACTTGACTTTTAGAACATACCAAGAACCAAATTAAAAAGCATTGAGATATAGATTTTTGTTCAATTTGGTTGACTTGATAATATGGTGAATTCAGAGTATTCTACTTAAATTAGACAGTGACTAATCTCTAATATCATTTTTTCAAAATTAATATAAATAGTCAACAATCATGCAACATTATTTGGTAATTGAATCTGAATTAGGCTCTAATTAATTAGTTTATTCATAGTTATAGTACTTACGAATTGACAAAAAACAATAAATATGAGTTTTAGAAAAACCATATCTTTTGTGGAGATTTAGCACTGCCAAACCCCTAAAATACAGATAAATCTACCATCAAATTAATCATGTAACAAAGCCTAAAATAAAGTATTTTCGCCAAGTCATACTATGATTAGTTTGTACAGTGCATAAGTTCTGAGTTAAAAGATTATAAATAACTATAAACATGTATGAATAATCTAGAATTCATACATGTTTATATAATATTTAAAAGATGAATAAAAGTTAAGTGACAATTATAAAATTCATAATTAATCTTGAAAAATCAATGGTAAAAAACTTATTGTCATACACACCAAATGGCCCATGATAGGTAGTAGAAGAACTACTTGCACTGTCAGTCATGTTTGTCAATTCTAAACTATTAGGCTGACCACCCCACAAAGACATAAAATAATTACCAAGCACATCATCTATGTCAACTGAGTTGATGTCACCTAAAGACATATTTGTGTCTAATTGACGCAAATCGGAAATCATTATTTTAGCCATTTTTGTATTTCCTATATTAGGAACTGACTTGAGTTTGCGATTACAAATGATTCAGCAACTATATTAATTGTGAAGTTGCTTTAGACCACTATATTTCTGGTGAATTTTTAACATGAGACTAGATATTATCTAATCTTTAAATTTAATTTTTTCAAAAAAAATAAATTTAGTCAATGCTCATGCAACAACCATGCAACAAAATACATTTTTAAAAAAATAAGCTGTTCCACATATAACTTGCATAATTAAGGCGGGCAAGATGCCCACCCCACAAGAGTTTTATTTAATTTGATTATGTAATTT
>NZ_JCACKM010000218.1:0-9054 GCF_059505385.1 Desmonostoc vinosum | reverse complement strand
TCCCCAATCCCCAGTCCCCAATCCCCAATCCCCAATCCCCAGTCCCCAATCCCCATTCCCCATTCCCCATTCCCCACGACTTTCGCTATTCTTAAGGCAGTTACCGAGTTAACTACAGAACCTTGAGCGAGACTACATCCAAATCCAGTTTAGGAGAATGGAGTCAGCGGTTGCTGGCGGCGATTTTTTTAGGTGGACAAACACTAGTTCATCTACTCAAAGGCAAAGTCCATCGCCGCAACACTCTAGAACAAATGGCCGCAGTTGGCCCAGATTCTCTTTTGATTGCGCTATTAACGGCTATTTTCGTGGGCGCAGTGTTCACTATTCAAGTAGCACGAGAATTTATCAATTTTGGTGCAGGTAATATTGTTGGCGGAGTTCTAGCTGTGGCATTAACACGAGAACTCTCACCCGTTCTGACAGCAGTAATTCTAGCAGGACGAGTTGGTTCCGCCTTTGCCGCAGAAATTGGTACGATGCGGGTTACAGAACAAATCGACGCTATGTTGATGTTAAGAACTGATCCAATCGATTACCTGGTTATTCCACGCGTGCTTGCTTGCTGTCTAATGCTACCAATTTTAACTCTTCTATCTTTGGTAACAGGAATGTTAGGAGGATTGATTATTGCTACAAATATCTATAACCTCTCCGATACAGTATTTCTAGATTCAGCCCGTAACCTTCTTGGTATCTGGGATATATTGAGTGCGATGATTAAAGCATGTTGCTTTGGAGTTTTAATTGCTGTGATTGGTTGCAGTTGGGGTTTAACTACAACGGGAGGAGCCAAAGGTGTAGGACAGTCAACCACATCAGCTGTTGTTACTGCTCTGCTGGTTATATTTATTAGCAACTTCTTTCTTTCTTGGTTAATGTTTCAAGGAACTGGCAGTGCATTACTTCAAGGGTTATAGAATTAGGGACTAGAAGCTAGAGGATGAGGGAGATGAGAGACGCGGGGACGCGGGGACGCGGGGATGCGGGGACGCGGGGACGCGGAGAATAATCAATAACAAATGACGTTAGCGTAGCGGTAGCGAGGTACGAGCGTCAGCGGTAGCGACACAGGAGCGTCGCGTCATGACAAATGACTTCCCCAATTCCCTACTCCCTACTCCCCACTCCCCTCCTAAAATAAGAAATGTGTTTATTAACAAAGCAGGATTTACACTTGTGACCAGTTCAATTGCTCCTAACTTGACATCAACCGTGGAACTCAAGCCCAGTTACTATATACCTGTAGTATTGGTGCTTGTCGCTATACTAGTGTTAATAGTACAACCTTGGATCGGAGGAGCGATCGCACTGTTTGGCTTGTTTTTGATGTTTCAAGCGTTGACACTGCGTTTGCAATTCACTGCCACCGATTTAGATATTTACAGAGGCGAAAAACTAATTCGGCGTTTTCCCTTCCAAGAATGGCAAAACTGGCGTATCTTCTGGAACAGAGTTCCCATCCTGTTTTACTTTAAAGAAATTAAAAGTATTCATTTTTTGCCAATTCTATTTGATCCTCATACTCTCAAAACTTGTCTGGAACAACGTTGTCCACGTATTGAGTAGTGACTGTTGATTGTATATTTCTGAAAGCTGTTTATCAAAAAAATAAAAGTTTAAAACCTTGCTCCTTGTGGGCGTAAAGAATCCTTGTATTGTAAGGTATGTTGAAATTTCAACGCCAGTTCTCTCAAGTCGAGCCACTTCTGTGCGGGGGTTCCCCCCGTTGAAGAAAGTGGCGTGGGAAACCCGCTCACGAGACTGGCTCTCCCTTGTGGATGGCTTAGTCTTCTCTGTCCCCTGTTAAGAGTTCCCTTTCATTCGCGTCGTAGGAATTACACTATTGTTTATGAACCCAGAGGAATCGCAAACTCCAAAACCCATTGATGAGTGGTTAGCAGAAACACAAGACCAAAGTCATGCAGCTGAAAATCCAGAAAATTCATCTGTTGAGCCAGTAGGACAAACAGAAACACCACAAGAAAATCCAATTTCTGAACCTGCTAACTCCAGTGTGGAAGTGGTAGATTCTACAATCCAACAACTAGAAGACTCGACAGGCTCCTTAGCGACGCAAGTGGAAGAAGATAGTGCGCTAAATGCAGCAACAGCACAACGAGTAGCAGAGTTGCAAAAGACTGAAGCAGCTCTAAAAATAGAAATAGCTAACTTACAGGCGTCTTATAAAAATCTCCAATTACAAGTTGGTGAAACCCAAACTACGTTGGGACAAATTGTACAGGAGTCGCTAGCACAGTTAGAACAACGCAAACAAGCACTGCAAATTTCTGTAGAACAGCTAGAACGCCGACAAGAACGCATTCGTAATGAAATGCGAACAACTTTTGCTGGTACTTCTCAAGATTTAGCAATTCGGGTGCAGGGTTTTAAAGACTACCTCACAGGTAGTTTACAAGATTTGGCAGCAGCAGCTGAGCAATTACAATTGGTGCCGCCAACTGTGGTAGAAAAAGCAAAACCCGCTGCTAAAGAAACAAAATCAACTGAACCCCAACTAGTAATTCCACAATTTGCTCAACAACAATTTCAAGAGACGACAAAACAAATTCGCCGCCTAATCGATCAATACCGTAATAAACCAGACTATTACGGCCCTGTATGGCAATTACGCCGTACCTTTGAACCAATCCACGCAGAACGAGTTTCTAACTGGTTTTTTAATCAAGGGGGACGCGGTGCTTTGCGAACAATGGGTAGCCGCTTACAGAATATCCTAATTGCCTCCGCTGGAATCTCGATATTACATAAACTATATGGCGATCGCCTACGTACACTAGTTTTAGCTAATACACCTGAGCGTTTAGGTGAATGGCGACGTGGCTTACAAGATTGTCTGGGAATAGGTCGCCCAGACTTTGGCCCTGACAGAGGCATAGTATTATTTGAGACATCTGAAGCCTTAGCCCAAAAAGCAGACCGATTGGTAAAAGCAAATCAAATGTCTTTAATTATCATTGATGATTCAGAGGAACAAATCAGTCTGTCAATACTGCAATTCCCTCTATGGTTAGCCTTCGCACCTGACCCCAAAATGATGAGAGACTATGACAATGACTTTTAATTGAGTTACAAAGTCAACTTGAAGAGGACGCGGGGACGCGGAGAAATCCCATAGCTAAAGCCAGGAGATTCAAACAATGAACAGATTTTTTGTCTCTACGACAGAAGTCGCGCTCAAAGTGCCATTGGTATTGAACTCCAGACACAGGCAACTCCCCGCGTCCCCGCGTCTCCCACTCTCCGTGTCTAATTTATTTAGGAATTGTTTATGACTATGTGGTTAATTCTGTGCGGTGCAATTGTCGTCACAGCTTACCTGCTGGGTTCTTTTCCGACTGGGTACATCGCTGTGAAACAGTTAAAAGGTATTGATATTCGGGAAGTGGGTTCAGGTTCAACCGGAGCAACCAATGTTTTGCGAGCATTAGGGACAGGGCCAGGAGCATTCGTTTTATTAATTGATTGTTTGAAGGGAGTGTTAGCGATCGCTCTGGTTTATTTATTATTTAACTTGGGAGCTAGTCAAAATTTTATCCCTGCAACTGTAGATGCAAAAGTTTGGCAACCTTATCTAGTAACGTTAGTTGGCTTAGCCGCGATTTTAGGACACAGCAAATCAATTTTTTTGGGCTTTACAGGTGGTAAATCTGTTGCTATCAGTTTAGGGATTTTGTTAGCGATGAGTTGGCAGGTAGGTTTAGTAACATTGGGTGTCTTTGCCATTGTCGTAGCCTTCTCACGGATTATTTCTTTAAGCTCAATTAGTGGTGCGATCGCCGTTTCTATTTTTATGGTAACTTTACAGCAACCTCTGCCTTACATCCTCTTTGGCATTGTTGGTGGATTATATGTAATAGTGCGTCATCGTACTAATATTGAACGGTTACTTGCTGGTAGCGAGCCAAAAGTTGGGCAAAAGGTAGCAACAGAAGCAGAAAATGGTAATTCGTAATTCGTAATTCGTAATTCGTAATTCGTAATTCGTAATTCGTAATTCGTAGTTAATTATTTTACCTGCTTTCTCCATTCCCAATTACCCATTCCCATTCGATCAATTTTGACGTGAATTACGAAATGCCCACATAGAAATCTGTAGTCCTTTTCTAGAGTTAAATTTAGATTCTATGTTGGCAAATACATTCAAAAAAGGTTTATTAGCAGCGGCTACAGCATTATCTTTTTTACCAGGGATGACACAAGTCGCCCAAGCTCAACCTGCACCAGATGTATATGGTGCGATCGCTTATTCTCAATCTACTGGAGTTTACACTTCTGCAATTAGTTTGTCACGCGAAGAGGCTGAACACATTGCTCTTTATGATTGCACGCGACAATCTAGAACTGATGATTGTTCAGTTCCTTTGTGGTTTAAAAATGCTTGGGGGGCTTTGGCTGTTGGTTCCAATGGTGCTTACGGTACAGGGTGGGGATACGATATTCGTGATCCCAGAAGAGGTAAGTTGATTGCAGGACGATATGCTCTGCAAACTTGTCAAGATTACGGTGGTGTAAATTGCCGAGTTATTTTTGCTAGAGAAGCTAGATAAGCTGTCGCCTATATAAATTGCATATTTTTAGTAGAGACGCTTCAAAAGGGCGTCTCTACATATTTGTATTAAAAATGCTGTACTGCCTAATCCTAGAAACTATTTCAATAAATCATCCCCAGCAATAACCGTGGTGTAGAAGACATAGTTAGGATTAGCCACATAGCGACGATCTTTTTTAATCAACGCCATAAATTCTCGATGTCCGTCGCGCCTGCGTCCTACAAGACAACCTGCACTGGCATTCTTGATATTGTTTGTAGGTGCATCATAGCCCCAATGTTGATTTATGAGGAAAAGACCTGTATCCAGCTTGTCACCAGTCCGTTGAAAGTCTTTGTTAAAATCTCGGTGAACAGTGATGGGTTCAACTTGGATTAACGCTTCGTGACGTTCTGCGTTTCCGTGTAGTCCCACAGCCCAGGCTTTGTATTGTCCAAACTTAATTCTTGCAGCACCTGCTGAATTCATGGGGTTTAGAGTGTAGTATTTACCTGGTTCAGTGGTAGCTTGCCAATGATTAACGATTTTGGGAATGCCATCTACAACTTCGATTACAATCCGTCGATCATTAAATTGATTTGGTGGATCGCTGTTAAGAGTCCAGTCTTCGTTCACTCCTTCTAGATAAACAATGTTGTATTCTCCAAGACCTGTGAATACTTGATAATTTTTTGCCTGCATGTATTTGATAATTTTGCTGGCAATGTCATTACCCAGTTTTAAAGGAGGCTTTGGTAGTTCTTCTGGTTTGGTTTCAATTAATTTCTTGGCTGTGAGTGGGCCTAAAAATTCACTTTCTCCAGTTTTAGTGAATTCCTGAAATTTTTTGAAAGCGGCTAAAGAAACAGGGCCAAATTTACCATCGGCTGGGGGTTCTAGTAAACCCAAGCCAATTAATAGTACTTGAATCTGACGACTCAATTCTGCATCTTGAGCGATCGCTTCAAATCCCCATTTTTCTTCTTTCCCTAAAAAATCTTGTAGTTTCATATTGCACCTGTGTTTAATTTTCCTAAATTCTAGGTATAAACATCATTGAAGAAAGAAACAGGAAATAGGCAACAGGGAACAGTTATTCCTATTCTTTGTTCCCTCTTTGAAAGTCAGAGACTCCCATAAATATCAATGGCATGTTTTTTGTCAGGTATAAATATTTACACAAAATTACCTGTTAACAGTTGCCCGTTTCCTGTTATCTTTTGAATTTGGGTATAGATGTTGTCTGAAACTATACTCTTGGTTTTGATAGAGTATTAAAATTTTTACTATTAATTTACGATTTAACGCAGTGAAGTACCCCTAGTTCCGCTTCGCTTGACTAGGCTTCCTGTCCGGAACCAGTATTCCGGCTCATGCCTAGTCTTACAACTAGCTGAGCAGGCGTAGATTTCCCTTCTTCCAAGGGTATTTTCAATTCAAAGACTATTCACTTTCACTGATGGCTTTGCTGATGTCAGCTAAAGTGTCATACTGCTTGATAGGTAAACGCTTCAAGGCTCGCAACACCAGCTCATCAATACCTTTTTCTTCAGCGTATTTAAGCAAATCTTTTTTGCTAAGTGGATAGGTAATTTCAGCCAAATTTTTCTCTAACTGTACAGGGTTTACTGTCTTTCTAACTATTTCCTTTATAGATTGGCTGACATCAGTTGAGGATTGATACTGTTTTGCAGGCAACTGCTTGAAAGCGCGGAGAATACCCTCGTCAATCCCTTTTTCTTCAGCATATCTAAGCAAATCTTCTTTATTAAGAGGGTAATTAATTTCATTCAAACTCTTCTGTAGTTGTACTGAGTTAACTTTAGCCATAATGATTATCCTCAATTACAAAAAAATTAGGGTGAGTAAACAACCCACCCTGCTGATAATCTATTTACAATTTCTAGCTAAATTAAACCTTTGCGAGTTCAGGGGTGGGGCGCTTGCTGTTGCGAATTGCTGTAATGGCGTCAGCATAATCCTTGGCATTAAATACAGCTGAACCAGCAACAATTGCATTGGCTCCTGCTTCCAAGACTTGCCAAGTATTATTTGCTTTCAGTCCCCCATCTACCTCAATCCAAGGGTCAAGACCGCGCTCATCGCACATTTGACGTAGCTTGCGAATTTTAGGTAACACAGCAGGAATAAAGCTTTGACCGCCAAAACCGGGGTTAACGCTCATAATCAGTACTAGGTCACAAAGTTCTAGCACATACTCAATAAGTTCTAGAGGGCTACCCGGGTTTAGTACAACTCCTGCTTTTTTGCCAAGTTCTTTAATTTGTCCTAAAGTCCGATGCAGGTGCGGAGAGGCATTATGCTCGCAATGTACTGAAATAATGTCAGCACCCGCTTTCGCGAAGCCCTCAACATACTTTTCTGGTTCCACAATCATTAGGTGGACATCAAGTGGCTTGGTAGTCACCGGACGAATCGCCTCCACAACCAGAGGGCCTATCGTAATATTAGGTACAAAACGACCGTCCATTACATCAACATGAATCCAATCTGCTCCCGCCGCATCTATAGCGCGAACTTCTTCACCCAGACGACTAAAATCGGCTGATAGGATAGATGGAGCAATTACAATGGGCTTTTTAGATAGGTTTTGAGTCATGGCTAGTGGATTTTTAAGCGTCCTCGTCTGTAAGCATTGTAACAAAACATTGAGCAAGTATTATTTGGAAATGGGGAATGGTGATGAGACAGCAGCAAAAAGAAATGAATAATGAATCTTGACAAATGACTAATGACTAATCACTAATAACAAATGACTATTAGATAAATAACTATGTTCAAAAAATTAACTTGGATAATTTGGGGATTGGGTGCTTCTTGTTTGAGTGTACCGACGATTGCTTCTGCTGTGGGAACTTCTTTAGGAAACAGTGGTATTGATGCTTTAAAACTGCATCAATCTCCTTATAATTTAACTGGCCGCAAGATTGCGATTGGTCAGGTAGAGATTGGGCGACCGGGAATGTTTGGGTGGGATAAAGCGGTGTCTAAGAATCGCGCCATATCTTTAGCAGCGGTGTTTTTACGCAATGGCCCGGCAAAGTCTAACAGCGGCGTTGACCCCCATGCTTATAATGTCGCTGGTGTCATGGTTAGTAGAGACAAAGGCTTACCAGGGGTTGCTCCAGGAGCGCGACTCTATTCTTCAGCGGTGGGTTCTACGAAAAATATGGGTCAGCCGGAGGAATGTTTATCAGCGCAGCATATAGCCTTACAAAATAGTGGGGATGTACGGGCGATTAACTTCAGCTTTGGTGAACCTCTCAACCGTGACCCACGACCGGAACCGACTTTAGACGGCAATGCTTTACTAACATTGTGTGTTGACTGGTCGAGTCGCGTTCATGATGTTTTGTATGCGATCGCAGGCAACCAAGGCAAGGGTGGTATTCCCATTCCTACAGATAATTTTAACGGAGTCAACGTGGCTTTTTCATCCCGCAGGGGGGGAATTTTTAATAAAGTAGACGTTTCCAATCTAGCGGGTACGAACTTAGGAACGAGTGGTCGCTTAGCTGGCAAGGAGTTTAATCTTGATGGGCGTCGCGCTATCAGTTTAGTTGCGCCCGGTAGTAACATTCCTTTGCTCAATCCAGATGGCAAATTGAACAAAGCCACAGGTACAAGCTTTGCTGCACCACATGTAACAGCGACTGTTGCTTTGTTACAAGAATTTAGTGACCAACAACTGCGAGCCAAAAAACCTAATTGGAGTGTTGATGCTCGGCGTCACCAAGTCATGAAAGCTGTATTGTTAAATTCCGCTGAAAAAATTCAAGATATTGGTGATGGCTTGCGTTTAGGAATGACTCGCACACTAATTGATAAACAAAATCAAGATTGGCTAACTTCTGATGCTTACAAAGATCCCAAAATTCCCTTAGATGCTCAAATGGGAACAGGTCATTTAAATGCGTTCCGTGCTTTTCAACAACTGAGCGCTGGTCAATGGCAACCATCAAAAGCAGTGTCTGCTATTGGTTGGGATTATCGCACAGTTAAAACAGGGGCAAGTGTTGACTATGCGTTAGCAAAACCTTTAAAACAGGGAAGTTTTGTGGCTATTACCCTGAGTTGGGATCGTTTAGTAGAGCTAAATGATCATAACAAAAATCAGCAGTTTGATGTTGGTGAGAGTTTTCGCGATCGCGGTTTGAATAACCTCGACCTCTACTTAGTGAAAACTGATGCTCCCAATTCAGATGCTGGGATTATTTGTTCTTCAATCAGCCAAATTGATAGCGTAGAGCATATTTTCTGTCCGGTGACTACCGCAGGTAATTACAAAATCCGCGTCCAGTTCCGCCAGCAGCTCAATGAAGCAACTCAACCCTATGGACTAGCTTGGTGGAGCGTGCCTGTCAATTAAATAATTCGTAATTCGTAATTCGTAATTCGTAATTCGTAATGACGCGATGCTCCTGTGTCGCTACCGCTGACGCTCGTACCGACGCTCGATGACTCGCTCTAAGCGAAGCTA
>NZ_JCACKM010000217.1:0-9068 GCF_059505385.1 Desmonostoc vinosum | reverse complement strand
TAAGCGAAGCTATGCCGCAGGCTTTACGCTACGCTATCGCTACCGCTGACGCTCGAGGACTCGCTACCGCTTCGCTAACGCTAACGTAATTAAGTTTTGTAATGGGGATTTAAACTTTGAGAAAAATTAATTAGTACTCGCTTAAAACTTCCGGTTAACTTAGCTTTGTTATGATAAATAAAACTAATAGTGTTAAATGTTGTGCTTCACAGCACGAAGCATATCAGCCGGATTATTTTCGGCTGTAAGGGTGTGGGATGTAAAGGTGTAAGGGAAGAATCTAGCCCAAAACACGCATATACAGAGTAAGTGATTTATACATGGAATTAAGGAAAATATGTATTTCGAGATACGTAGTACAAGAAATACATGTCCTTATCTCAACAGAAAAAGTAAATATCCTCATTTATCAACCAATACCATTCAGTTAAAAAATACTGATGAAAATTTCATTAGTATATGGTGTTGCTATGCAACATCATGAAATGGGCGATCGCAATTAGTATGGGTCTTATTTGTTGTATATTGCTTAATTAATAAGTACTCAAAGTTTAACGATATTTCCTGCGAGCAACTAATGACAAGTATCGACAAAATTATGTTTGAGATATGTCTTGGCAACTCTTCTCAAGAATATAAAGATTTGATGTGTATTCAAGCAAAGTTTAAAGGTATAATCAAGGACTTGCTGCCATTTTGGCAGGTTTTTATCAGACAGATAAGATATTAGTAGATAGTACCAATAAAATTATTATTGTTATTCACACACTAGTTGCTATCTACCGAAAACTGCTAAAGCTAAGCCAGTTCTGATCTAGGTGACTCTCTCAGCAATTTTAGGAACTAGGAAGTAATACATGGTATTATCATTGTCCTCTCAAAACGTTATCAAGTATCTGCAAGCAGCAGGTCTGTGTGGATTAGAAGATAGCAACTCAGCAGTATCTGATTTGCCAAAAAGTAGGAAAAAAAACTTTAATTTATTAGTGAATTTAGCAGATAATCACAAACTGCTAGTTAAACAAGAACGCCACAAAAATAGTGATGAAACACCGCATGAATTGTATAATGAATGGCTGTTTTATCAACTACTACAGCAGTTTCCGGTTCTAGGAAATATTTCTGCGATCGCATCACCATTACTGCATTTTGATCAAGAAAATTCTATCCTTGTTCGTAATTACTTAAGCGAATATCTAGAACTAGAAAAATTCTACCGTTATCACGATGTTTTTCCATCAGAAATTGCTGTAGCTATTGGCACTGCTTTAGCTGGTTTACATCGTGCAACCTTTAATCGCAAAGAGTATAAAAATTTTATGGCAACTGCCCCTCAAGGACAGTATCGCTATAGTTTTTACAATCCAGCACAAGGCATAGGGCCGATTGAACCAGAGATTTTTGGTGTAGTTCCCACAGAGGCATTAAAGTTTTATACTCTTTGTCAGCGCTACGAAAGTTTAGAATCAGCAATTGCAGATTTAGCCTACGAGTGGAATCCTTGCTGCTTAATTCATAATGACTTAAATTTGAGCAATATCTTAGTTCATTCTAGATGGGAAAAGCTAGATAATTGCCTAGTGCGATTGATTGATTGGGAAGCTTGTTCTTGGGGAGACCCCGCTTTTGATTTAGGAACTTTAATCGCCAGCTATTTAAAAATTTGGCTCTCAAGTCTTGTAGTAGATCCTACCATCAATTTAGAAGAATCTCTGAATCTGGCAGTTACACCTTTAGAAGTATTACAACCTTCACTGCTGGCTCTAATTAGAGCTTATCTTGATGCTTTCCCTATGATTTTGGAATATCAAGGTGATTTTATTACACGTGTGATCCAGTTTACCGGACTGACATTAGTTCATCAAATCCAAAACTTGATTACATATCACAAATGGTTTGATAATACTCACCTATGTATGCTGCAAATTGCTAAAGATTTACTGACAATGCCTGCACAATCTGTGTTAACTGTTTTTGGAATTTCTGAGCCAGAAATCCTTAAACCCGTTGCCAAAATTCACAAACTACCCCAACCCCAAAAAGAACAGCAGTTAGTTCGCATTTATTACGAAAAAACGCGATTACGTGGTTGTTAGCTGGTAAAATATTTACTTGCGAGTAGTTATTTAATTTTGAGTTCTAAATTGATTAATGCTAGATTCTTCTACCAATCAACTACTAAATTCTCTATTTGATATTGCTAGCAATATCCAGATTGAGTCAAACTTTTGTATTTATCATCCTCATTATCAACCCTTCGCACTGCCAACAAAAGTAGCCGACAGGTTTCAGCAAAACTCGGCGGCTTTACAACACAAATATCTCACTTTATTGCTGCGAAATTTCCTCTATGGCATTTATTACAATGGTTCTCTACAACCAATTTTGGCAGTCAATGCTCATACTGCCAATTGCACACCACACCATAATTTAGAAAATCATTCAAGCTTGGCAGTTGATTGGGAATTTTATGAACAACTGCACAAATTTAATCATGGTAGAGGTTATTTTGACCCTAATTGGCAGGTGTTACGAAAAGAGCCTGATGGTAGTATGGCAGTAACTAAGGGCGATTTGACACTTTACATTGAGCCAGATTGTCATTTAGAGCATAGCAAGCAATCGGCAAAGATAGGTGATGTAGTAGCAATTTGGATGCCCAAAAATCGATTGCAAAATGGTTGTTATTTGGCAGTTAGCAATGTTGGACAAGAACGGCAAAGTCACCCTAAAGCTGATTTAGGCACAGGCAGAATCTATTTTAATTTTAATGCCGATGGTGCGATCGCACTGATGGATAGCTTGACGCAGCAACTAAACGCAGCCGCAATTCCCTTTATTTTTCAGGTTCTCCACAATCCCTCGGCTTACGGACGCTATGACTCAGGGATACTATACTTTGAACGCCACGATTATCTGGTAATTCGTGAAAGTTTGCAGGCTGTTTATCTGGAATATCAACGCCATTTCCGGGCTGAAATACCCTTGTTTACGAAGTTTTTAGCACCAGGGTTGGGTTTAGCTGAAGAACCAACTCAAAAGTTTGCAGCCTGTGAAAGTTTTGGGATGAATCGTTGTCAAATTGTCGCCAACGCTTTGTTAGACGCTTGGCAAAAAGGCAAGAATGCGATTGAGGAACGGATGAAGTCAATTGAACAACACTTTGCACATCATTTAGTTAATTTGCACTATCCTTATCTCAATCCCAGTTCCGATGATATATATTTTCCTTTAAAATATTAATTGCGTAAAAGGGACTGAGGATTAGGTAAGAGCAAAAGAAAGTTGAACTGTTTTACAGTGCAATGCGAAATTATAATCCTCAGTTTAAGCAAGTTTATAAAGATTATGTAAAGGAAAGGTGTAATTAGACACAGAATTCCTTGAGAAAAAGGATAAATTTTACTTATGTTTTTGGATAATGCGCTTCTTTATCAAAGAAGTATTTTTTACAAAAAAATAAAATTACTTCTTTGCAAGAAAAACTCAATTTTCAAACCTAACTTTACAACAAATTTACTTTCAAATAAAAAACTTGTAAATACTAGTACTGCATTAATAGCATGTATTGTAAATTACTAACTTACATTAGTTTTTTAAGTAGTTAGAAAAAAACTAATGTATGTAACAAAACTATTGTTCCCCACAATTGTAGTTAGAAGAATGCTTTTTGCTTGATATTGAGCTTGTCCAATTTTTACTCTCATCTGCCTTAGAAAGACAGCTTTGTATATATTGTTTTTTCTTACCGCTTTACTAAATATATTTGTAATGTATCAGAACTGACACTTCTTTACATATTCAAGATTTAGTAAATAAGTTTACGTCAGTTTCAGATCATGATAATTAAATAATTAATAGCAAGTAGTTAATACTTCACTTATTAGCTTGCTATTACAAATTGTTGTGTAATTTATTACACCCGACTACAAGCGATGCCTAGCTTTAATTAAAGCAACAGTCATATTTGCATTAATTAGGTCAGGCTTAAAATTGCTACCGTTTCATAAATTGCGTAGTTTTTTTGGCAATGATTGCACAGCCAAGAACTAAGTTACAAAGAGCAGAAAAAGCTTTTGTAAACAAAGTTGCTTGGGTTGTGAAAGTAGCAAGCCCATACGTACAAGTTAGATGTCTATTAATTGAATTGGAGGTATACAATGTTTACTAATCGTTCAATTCGTCTACTTCTGTTTGTAGGTAGCATGACGATACCTGCAACAATAGCTTTTGGAGCATCGGGAATACATGGACAGGAAGTACCAGTTGCACCAGCAATGGAGGAAGAGGTGGCTGTGCCCCTGTGGAATGCAGTGCAGCCTGCAAAATTAAAATGCAGTGATATAAAGATAGAAGATATATATGTAGACGGTTGGACTAAAACTCCTTACAAAGACGCAACAGATTTACTACAGAAAGAATGTGCGAAATCTGGATGCAATGCAGACAACAGCACGATAGTATATATACCTGGCACAGGTGCATACGGAGGTAAAGACGTAATTAGAAGACGAGATAATATTAGAGGTACAACTCTTTACCTTGCCAGCTGCAAATGAGTAAGCATTAGTGATGCATTAGTAGCGTGCGTTGTGGCGAAGCGCAACGCACCGCCAATGAGATCAAGATGGTGCGTTAACGAAGTAACGCACGCTACAAAAATAAAAATCTATCGCAACATTTTAACCTTGCCACGCCACTAGTGGACTGTTTCAGCTACTAACTTCTTCTATAAAAATAACTGTGCTAGTACAGTATTTCTCAGTTGTGGAGAGTTTATGTCTCCACAACTGAATTCTTATTTCCTCGCTGCTCCATAGTACAAAAGTAAGTATCCGTAAGGAGTTTTTGTGAGAATTATTAATAAAGTATTAGGCAAATTTGAACTTACCTCAAGTGTTCTGCTAGGGATAGCACTTATCAGTATGGGTTTAGGATTAACATTTCGTTCCTTGGTAGTGCTTGGACTCAGCCAGAAAAATCTAGAGAGTCAAGTTTTACAGATCGTCAAAAACCATCCGCAAGTGGTAATTGAGTCATTGCAAGCCTATCAGCGTCAGCAACAACAAGCGCAGCAGAAAGCGGCTGAAGCAATACGTCAAGATCTAACTTCTAATCCCAAATCCTTCATTAGTGACTCTCCGATGTTAGGAGCCAAAAACAAAAAGATTATTTTAATAGCGTTTTCTGATTTCCAATGCCCCTTTTGTGGCAAGGTTCAAAAGACTCTGAAGGATTTCATGGCAGCTAATGGTAAAGAAGTCACCTTCATTTATAAACATTTACCTTTAGAGCATATTCATTCCGAGGCAATGTCAGCAGCCTTGGCATCATGGGCTGCTAATAGGCAGGGTAAGTTCTGGGAGTTCCACGATGCTCTATTTGCTCATCAGGATAAGTTAGGTGAAGAGTTTTACATTAAAACAGCTAAATGCCTTAACCTGAATTTACAGCAGTTTAACAGCGATCGCCAAAGCAATTTAGCTAAAGCAGCAATTTTGAAAGATGTGGAAATTGCCAAGAAGTTGGGCATCAGTAGCACTCCCTACTTCTTGATCAACGGAACCGATTTGCCAGGAGCAGCTCCACTCCAAGACTTCAATCAAGCGCTAATACAAGCTAAGCAGAATCTAGCAAAATCTGCTCACTAACGGTTCTTCAGAGCTTTTGGGCAAACTATTGCTAAACTCTTAAAATAATAATTAATGATTAATACGACTGTAACTGCTTTCATTCTTGTGAAATTTTGAATTATTAAGATATGTCTTTTACATACAACCGCACAGTTCGCTTTCAAGACACTGATGCTGCCGGGGTAGTTTATTTTGCCAATGTCTTGGGGATTTGTCATGAAGCTTATGAAGAATCTTTAGAAACATCTGGTATTAATCTCAAAGATTTTTTTACGAATCCATCTTTAGGTTTTCCTATTGTTCATACCAATGCAGATTTTTTTCGTCCGATATTTTGTGGGGATAAATTAATGATTAATTTGATGCCTCAAAAACTAGGTGTTGATAAGTTTGAAGTTACTTATGAGATTACAGTGGCTGAGGTGTTGGTTGCTAAGGCTATTACTAGGCATGTTTGTATTGATGCTAGTAGTAGAAGTAAGCAAGAACTACCTGATGAGATAGTTCAATGGTTGGAAACGAACCGTAGAGGCGCAGAGGGTGCGGAGAGAAGAAAGTCAAGAGAGACTATGTAAGGAGATTTTGGAGAAATTCTGTAGCTATTTGTTGTAATTTTTGACGATTAATTTTACCTTGAAGGTTGCGGGATAAGTTTTGTTGGGGAATCCAGTGTTTAGGGATTTTGGGTTTGCTGAGTTTGGCTTGGAGTAGAGTTTGAATTTCTATGGTAGAGGTATTTTGCTTAGGAACATAAATGGCTGTTAATACTTGTCCCCAATATTGATCTGGTACACCAATTACACAAATATCTGTAACCATTTGGGTTTCTCTAATAGCGGCTTCGATTTCTGTAGGATAAATATTTTCTCCACCTGTAATGATTTTTTCGCTGTTACGTCCAACAATATGTAAATGACCTTGATTGTCTAAGAAACCTTGGTCATCTACTTGAAAGTAATTTTGATTTTGCCAAATTTGAGGATAGTAACCAAGGGCTAAGGATTGAGTTTGAATAGTGATATTGCCTGTTTGATTTGAGTTTAAAATTTTGCCTTGCTGATTACGAATTTGTATTGTGGTATGGGGAAGGATTTGACCACTGCTAATTTTACCATTGAGAAAGTCATCTGGTTTGAGGTTGGTAATTTGAGAGGCAGTTTCTGTCATGCCGTAGGTTGGTGCTAGGCGGATGCGGTAAAATAGGGCTTTTTCTAGTAGTTCTTGCCAAGCTGGTGCGCCTCCCAAAAGTACAGTTTGAAATTGCGATAACCATGTGGTTAATTCTGGGTTTTGCAGCAGACGTTGTAATTGTGTTGGAACTAAAGATATAAAAAAATCTGATTTTTTAATATTGGGAATTTGACCAGATTCAACTGTTTTAAATGGCAGAATAGCTAGTTGTCCCCCAGTAGTGAAGGAACGCATAAATTGCATTAAACCGCTGACATGATATAGCGGTAATACACAAAAAGAATTAATTTTTTTGAGTTGAAAATATTCTGTAAATCCCTGCACGGATGCTAGGAGAGTTTGCCAAGTGTGGATGGCAAATTTTATCTCTCCCGATGAACCGCCGGTGGGAATCATGATGAATGGGGAGTGGGGAGTAGGGAGTGGGGAGTGGGGGGATGAGGGGGATGAGGGGGATGAGGGGGATGAGGGGGATGAGGGGGATGAGGGAGATGAGGGAGAAAGATGATTATAATTCCTCAATCCCCAATCCCCAGTACCCAATCCCCAGTCCCCAGTACCCAATCCCCAGTCCCCAGTACCCAATCCCCAATCCCCAGTACCCAATCCCCAATCCCCAGTACCCAATCCCCAGTCCCCAATCCCCAGTCCCCAAACAATATCTGGCTGCACTAAATTAAATACTTGTTGCCATTCTTGTGTTCCCCAGTTGGGGTTACATAGAAAAACTGGGCAATTAGCTGCACAGGCAGCGATAAAACTTGCTAGAAATTTAACTGGTTCGTGTTCAGCTAAGATGATTTTTGGTAGTATTCCACTAGCTAATAGTTGCGTTAGTTCTAAATATAATTCTTCAACTATTTGCTGTAATTGATGGCTGTTATAACCAATAAGCCAATCTTGCTGATTGAGGTTTTTTAAATAGGCTAAAGGTTGTTCCATAAATTTTGAAGCCAGGTTTCTTCTTCTGCAAAAAAGTGGTTGACGCCAAAACCTACTGCTCGATTGTGTAGAGATAATTCTGTTGCTAGCTTGAGTGCTGCTTCTCTACCGATCGCAGTTTCAAATACGGAGGAAAATACAGTATCAATTTGATGCTGTTGCCAAAATTGTCGTAGCTGTGATGGTGAACCAATGATCCCAGGCTTGATCACAAAAATCCCTCGCCAACCCTGTTCATAACAATTCACAAGTTGCCCAAGTGTGGCTACAGACTCATCTAAGGCGATCGCAGTCCCATAAAACATACTCAATTCCAACATTCCCTCTAATTGATCAACGGGTAATGGTTGTTCGATAAACTCAATTTCTAGTGATATTTCGGGATTTGCTTTCAAATTGTCGCATGTCCACAGCCATAAATTTGCCTCATCATAGCTAAGTCCGCCGTTCGCATCTAATCGCAGTTTTGCAGAGGCTGGTAAGCTATGTGTCAGTAATTCAAAAATTTTGAGTTCTATAGCGATCGCATATACCCCTATTTTCCATTTAAACGTCCGGTATCCCTGTTGCCACAAACTTTCCCATTGTTCTAATGCCACCTCCCCCGCCGACAACAAGCCACTAAAAGAGGATACAGATATAGAAGGATGCACAGACATATCAAATTCTTTCACCGCGTCCCCCCCTCCCCGCGTCCCCGCGTCCCCCCACTCCCCACTCCCCATTTTTTCCAACGCTGACTCAAAACCAAATTGACAAGCAGGTAACTCATCGGGAATGGCAAAAATAGTCTCTTCTGTAATTTCTGTTGGTAATTGGCGACAAAAATCTAAGGCTTGTTCCATGGTTTCAGAACCAAACCAGCTGATGGGCGCAATTTCCCCTGCACCGATGCCACCCGCTTGATCATCAAGACGTAAAATTATCCCATCGCGGATATCCCACTCACCGTGATTGGTATTCAGCGATCGCACAAATCTGCGCCTATATGGACGAAATTTAAATCTGTAAGTCATTTCCCTATGGGGATGAGGGGGATGAGGAGGATGAGGAGGATGAGGGAGATGAGGGAGATGAGGGAGATTCAGAGGGAGTGGCGATGTGGGAGTAGGGAGTAGGGAACCCACGCCTTAAGGCGTGGGATTGAAGTAAGGACGCATTGTGCCTCGTTGCAAGCAATCTCAGCACAAATCTTTTCCTAACAGTGGGCTTTATACCCACAAAAGACAGTTTTTAATGTTTTTGTATCCCTACTCCCTACTCCCTACTCCCTACTCCCTACTCCCTACTCCCTACTCCCTA
>NZ_JCACKM010000216.1:0-9104 GCF_059505385.1 Desmonostoc vinosum | reverse complement strand
TACCGCTGACGCTCGAGGACTCGCTACCGCTGACGCTCGAGGACTCGCTACCGCTGACGCTCGAGGACTCGCTACCGCTTCGCTAACGCTAACGCTAACGCTAACGTAATTAAGATGTGCCAAGAAAGTTTTGCAAAAATTTTAAACAAGACTATTCTTACCAATTTGGTGTAATTTTTGGGATTGACTAAATTGGTTGAAGGTGAATTAAAAGTTGTTTGAATTTTGAGTTTTTTATTGTTGGTTTTTAATTTCTTGACGAATTTCTGAGGAAAACGAGGCTGTGACAACACCTGTACTAGCACTGGTTTTGATCAGAGAAACTCGACAGCGGACGTTGGGGTTAATGAACCAGATTTTTTCTTCTGCGGCGGCTCGGTCATATCCAGTAACTAAGACGAAGGTTTCATCTTCGGTTAGGTAGTAGGAGCCGACTGCCGCCATGGTTTCTGCATAGCCTTGATCGCGTAGAAGTTTACCCCGCATGGGGTCTTCAGGATCAGGAACGGGAACTAAGATGCAACTGCCGTTGAGAACTTCGTTTTCATCCCAGTCTGACTGACCTTCCCAACTCATACGGAATGGGGAGACTGTTGCTTGAGTGTCTATGTTGTAGGACTTACAAAGGTCAATGACTGCCGGATCATCTGGGGAAAGGGCAATAATGTCGATGACTGATTGTACGGCTTCAAAGTGACTAAAAGCCAGATGGTGGACGCTGCGTTGTGATCGCCAACGCCCAATAGAACGCTCAACAAATTCCGTAATGTTCATGAGGATGGGAGGATTGGGGACTGGAAAAGAGGACGCGGGGACACGGGGACGCAAGGACACGGAGAAATCTTTTCCCTCACTCCCTTATCTCCCTCATCTCCCGGTTGGTGAGCGAAGTCGAACCACATCTGTCTCATCTCCATCCCCTATTCCCTGTCCCCTGTTTTCTATCTACGCAACTTCTACAATACTGAGAATTTTACCGCCTGTTTTGTGAATGTTTTGAATTTTTTGAGATAGTTGAGAGTATCCTACTTCATAGGTTGTTCTGCCTTGGTTAACGCGAGGGCCACTACTACTTGTTTTTGAGACAGTAATGCGGAAACGCTTGCCAGTGTTGCTGTAAGCCCCAGAACCACCAGCAGGAGCTGCTATTTTGGTAGGAAGATTGCCTGCAACGTCTCTAATCAATTTTGCTGCTTTGCTACTATCACTGGTTGCATATCCCCGCACTATAGCGAAGGTGCGGTTAAAACCTACATTCTTGATACCTGTTTGAGTGCTACTTCCACGATAGGAAGGCACAATATTTTCGCCAAAATTCTCTATATATTCGTTGCTGTCGATGTAAGAGTTAATTTCAGCTTCGTAGCCTTGCTCGTTGTAAATTTGTACGTGTTCTGAGATTTCAGTTTGGTCTTGTGGTGCCCGACCAAGTAGGTGCTTAAAGTTTAATTCAATAAAGCGGTAGGGGGAAGAGTTGTCAAAAAACAGCGAGCGGTATAAATCTGATTGAGCGATTGCTCTGACAAAACCTTTGACTGTGATGTCACCATTGCGTAACAGAGACTCGGCACTGGTGAGCCGTTGGCTATCCATTACATGAACATTGCCCAATACCTGTCTATAAGCTGCTCGGATAATTAATTGTAAATCTGTCTCTGTGGTGTTGGGGCGCAGTTCAATAGATTCTGCTTCTATCCAAAGTGTCATAATTAACGTTTCCTACATTTAGAACTATGGTTGGTTTTGGGAATGGGGGGACTGGGGATTGGGAACTAGGGACTAGGAAAGATGACGCGGGGACGCGGGGACGTGGAGACGCGGAGAAAATTTTTTATCCCCCGGTCACTGAGCGTAGCCGAAGTGCATCCCCCCTTGTATCATTTCAGGGTATGGGGATTAGGTATTGGGGCGATCGCTTCTTGGGCAATTTCCGCCGCTACCTGCTGCAAAAATTTAGATTTATGGTTGATTTTCTGGAAAAAGTTATTTGGGTGAGCAACACTCACCCATTGTTAGGGAAATTAAGCAATTTCGGTAATGCTAATAATTTTCCCACTGGTGCGATTGATCCGCTGAATTTGCGGGGTCATCTTGCTCGCAGGGACAATATACTCACTGGTGCTGACGCGGCGGGGACTGTCAAATTTGGAGCCAGCGACAACAATCTTAAACCGCTTTTCAGTACCTGAGCCAATTACGGTTGCTGAAGATGGCTTGATTATATTGCTAGAGTTGCTGGCAATTGCGTAGACAAGTTGAGAAGACTTGACAGCGCTGTCAATTTGTGCAGGGCCACGATCTAGAGCAAAAGTCCGATTGTAACCTACTTGTTTGAAGTTGGCTTCGCTGGTTTTGCCGCGATAGTAGGGCACAATATTGTCGCCAAAGGCTGATTGGTATTCATCGCTATCGATGTAGGAGTCGATTTCAGCGTCGTATCCTAAGGCAACTGTGCGGACGATGTGTTCGGAAACTTCTCTTTGGTCTTGGGGAGCGCGACCGAGTAGGTGCTTAAAGTTCAGTTCTACAAAACGGTAAGGGGCGCAAGACTCAAAGTAGCGGGTACGATAAAAATCGGACTTGGCAACAGCACGCACAAATTCACGTACTGTAATAGAGCGATCGCACAACTGTGACTCAGCTGTGACTAATCGCTCACTTTCCATTACATGAGGATTGCCTAAAACTTGCTTGTAAACTGCCCGAATCACAGTTTGGATTTCTTCCAAATTGCTGGTAGGCCACAAATCTAAAATTACGGGGGATGCCATTGAAACCTATCTCCTAAAAATTTTTCAACTTTCAGTTTGCCTAAGCCCACACAAGAGTGCTGAGTTGAAACTGTCCAGTTGTAAGTTGTAGAAGTAACACTTAATACTGTCAATACTTAAGAACTCAGCACTAATTACCCAGCACTCAGCTAGATGGCTGTAATACTGGCAATTACGCCACCTTGTTGGTGAATCCGCTGATACTCTTGCGATAATTTTTCGTAAGGCACCAAATAGACTTGGTTAGAGCGGCGGAACTTGGAAACTGCGTTGACGGCTTTTGCCCGGTAGCCCGTAACTTCGATGCGGTAAATCTTGCCATCGGAGGAGGCACCCACGCCTTGACGAGTGCGGGAACCCACCGGTGGAGTGCGGAAGGTAGCGCCATCGCTGGCTGGCGAAACCACTGGGGTCGGGATGGACTGAATGAGTAAAGAATTCAGCTTGGGTTTGTTCCCTGCTAAATCACCTTTCAAGCTGCTGCTGGAAGCACCACGAACCAATTGGAAGGTGTGGGTAAACTGCACCATACTTTGCAGTGCGTCAGTTTTGTAGCCCCGGATGTAGGGTACAAAATTTTCCCCAAAGGTGTTCTGGTATTCGTCGCTGTCGATGTACGAATCAATCTCGGCTTCAAACCCCTTGGTATCCAAAATGGTGCTATGGGCACGCGTTTCTTCCAAATCTAACGGAGGACGACCGAGAAGATGTCTAAAGTTCAGTTCAATCGCCCGATAACGAGCGCAACTGGTAAAAAAGCGAGAACGATATAAGTCAGACTTGGCTACGGTACGCACAAACTCGCGGACGCTCAACTCTCCAGATTTAAATTTCGACTCTGGTACGGCAAGCCGCTCGCTTTCCATAACGTAGGCGTTGCCTAATACTTGTCTGTAAACTGCCTGAATAATCGATTCTGCTTCCTCGTCTGAGCGACCGGGTACCCATTCAATAGGAGGGGTTTCGTCAAACAGGCTGACCCCCAAGCGTGAAGCTGGTCCAAAAGGCATTAAACGATATCTCCTGGTTAACGACAGAGTTTAAGAAATTTGTTTCAAAACGTAAAGAAATCTAAGATTGTTTACCCAGGCAGATCAAGCCATTAGATTGATCTGTTTGACAACAAAGCCTAAATTTCTGCGTGAGAAACCTAACCCTGCGAGTCATTTAAGCTTTCGAGGGTTTTATACGCTTTGTTATGATCAATCTTCATACGAGTCTGCGACCAACAACATGAAGATTTATGAATCTTGATGATTAAGTTGTGGGTATCTAGCATAACTACTCCAACTTACACTGTTGATGCGATCGTCTAGAAACAAAATTACCAACCCATGAAGACGAACACAACATGACAATTGGCATCCAGCAAGGAATTCAAGCCAGAGCCAAACCAAAACTACACATCTATGTTGATTTCATCAAAATTACTGATTTTAAATGTTACAAAAAATACTTATACAAAAATAATAACTATTTAATGTCTAGCTGAATAATGACAAAATTTTCAGGTTATGCTACGTAAGAGAATCAAAAAATTGCAAAATGAGTAATTCAATAACATCCTTAGCACCGATTGTATCAGTAATGATGCCTACTTATAATGTCAAGAAATATGTTAAAGATGCTATTGATAGCGTATTAAAGCAAACTTTTGCAAATTGGGAACTCATAATTGTCGATGATGGTAGTACTGATGGAACTACCGAATTAGTAGCTCAGTATGCAGAAAAAGATTCCCGAATTAAAGTTTATTATCAAGAACATTTTGGTCGTGGCAAAACCAGGAATAAATGCCTAGAATACTCCCGTGGTAAATACATCGCTATATGTGATAGTGATGACATTTCTTTGCCTGAACGATTTGAAAAGCAAGTTAACTTTTTAGAGAATAATTTCAATATTGGTGCTATAGGTTCTCAAGTATGCTCTTTTTCTGAAGAAGCTATTTTTGACCCTGCTAAAATTATTTATTGGCCTACAGAAGCAGGTGAAGTATGCCAAGGCTTTAAACAAGGCAAAATGAAAATGGCGAATTGTGCCACTATGATCAGGACGTCTTTATTTGAGGAACATGGTGGTTACTGTGAACAACTACATCGGGCACAAGACTATGAGTTTTTTAGTAGAGTAATCCGAAAAGGTATTAGTCTTGCTAACTTACCAGAAGTGTTAGTTTTTTACCGACAATCTAACTACATTCAACCTTTCCAGTACTATAAAGAAAACGAAATATATTACAATTACGCAAACTTTCTTTTGTCTGGAGGTACTCAAAATTTCCATCAATTCAGCCAAAAAATGAGTAATAAACTACGTCATAGCTATCTAGTCCAAATATTAAATTATTGGCGATTTTTCATGATCATGAGCTTAAAAAAGCTTAGTATTTACCGTATGCTTTATAAAAAAAATAAAAATTTAGTTTGATTTGTGAAAAAATTCCAAGATAATTTAGTACTAGATCACGAGCAATCATTTGAAAGTTGCTTTGAGTGCTTAGTGTACCATTGAGTTTCTTCTGTTAGCAGCAATAAAATTATGTTTTTTGTAACATTTTCTTGAAATGTTCTGTGAAAAACTTTGACTCTTTAGGATAAACTTTCTTAACCATCGCTGGATTTCCTGCCAACAAAACATAATCTTTGTCGAGAAAATTCTTTGTCACAACAGAACCAGCACCAACAAACGTAAACGAACCAATAGCTGTACCAGGTAAAAATATACAATGACTACCAACGTAACAGCGTTCGCCGATAATAATTGGCTTGTTAATATTAGTAGTATCAATGTCCGCCGTAATAGTATGCGTATAGAAGGTTGAATTAAAACCACCTATCAAAGTGCCTTTACCTATAACTATTCGTCCTTGAACATCGAAATAGTGCCTACCTGTTATACTAGCTCTTTCTCCAATTGTTAAACATCCAAAGTCTTCGTTGTCTTGATAATTTGCTTGGGAAGCGGTAAACCAATTCCCCCATCCTGAAATAGCAGATCTCTCCATCATAGTTAAATGTGAGAGATTTTTAAAATAGTTTAAGTTTTGAATTCTCGCCCCGTCCTTTAAGGTGATTTTCCGAATATTTAAGATTGACATCCCAATATAAACATCTTTGCCAATTTCATGACCCATCATTCTTAAAACTAATATTTTTATCCAAGATGGAAGTAAGGCAACTAAAACAGCAACGAAAAAATTATTCATGAGATAGTTTTTTTATTTATAATAGCTCTATCGTAACTTGACAAAAAAATAAATATATCCAGAATATTTAAAAATTAGCTAGATTAGTTTTTTATAGTGTTCTAATGCATTAAATGCAATTTTACTCCATTGTAAATGCTCAAGTACATAATGCCGCCCTCTTAATCCCATTTCTTTCCAATCTGAACGACACGTTAATAATTTTATTATTCCTTCTTTGATTGATAATACATCTGGTTTAACTACAACTCCACAACCACTTTTTTGAATATATGGTGCAATACCAGCAATTTCGGAAACTAATAATACTCGACCTGCTAGCATTGCTTCTAATGCAGCTAGACTAAATCCTTCAAAACGCGAAGCCAGACAGAAAATATCATGTTCAGCAATGATTGATGAAGAAGATTTATCATAATTGGGATCACAAAAAGAAACTTTTTTTGATATTGAAAGCTGATTAGCTTGTCTTTCTAGTTTATTTTTATCACCCCAATCTGGGCCTTGGATTACAAGTTCCGCATCTGCTGAAGTCAAAACTTCTTTAAATGCATCAATTAAGATATCTAGACCTTTATTGTGAGCATCTATGCGTCCTAAAAATAAAAGTTTAGGGATTCCCTCTTGTGTCCTCCAATTTAGCAATGATTCAGAATTTACTTCATTCGGTGAGAAACCATTAGGTGTCTCTATAACTGGAGTATGGACATTTAAACGTTTTAACCATTCCGCATGACGAATATCTAAAACTTGAATAGCATGTGCTTGCCGTAATAAATGCTTCTCCATCAAATGCCAATAAGGCCATTTTAGATGGGCGTTTTTACTAAAAATAGCTGGATGATAGGGGTCGTGTGGTGCCACTACATACGGTATGGCATTTTTTAAAAATAAACGCGACAAAAAATAGCTTTTAGGAAAAAATATTCCATTAATGATTGCAATATATGGATTTTTATTTTGAGAAATATGGTGTTTTAACCCATCTGGTAGTTGAAACCTTTTGAACTGACTTTTATTAGCAAAACGCTTAATTTCATAACCGGCCTTTGACTTAAAGGATTTATCTTCAAGACCTTCACACAATATTGTAACTTGCTCTCCACAACAGGTCAGTCCTGAAGCTAAACCATGTATAGATTTTGTCATTCCATCAACGATTTTGTCTTCTGATTCCGGAAATTGTGGTAAGTATATATAAACATTCATAATTATTGCTTAGTTAAATATATTATGTTTTAATTCAAATACTAAAAAGCTAAAGCTTATTCGTTCTAAATTGAGCATACATAATCAAGTTTTTGGTGCAAATCTAGAATACGTCAGATTATATTAGTTAGTGTTTTATCAAAAACCCATCATTAAAGATACAGTCAATTTTATAATAAGACAAGACTTTCTACAGGAATTATACACACCACTGACTCACCAGATCTTTTTTTGTCACTCTTTCAAGAGTAGAGTTGTACAGAAGGTTTAAATATTTTCGTTTTACGCTACTCTCTACTTTTCGCTCATCAAGCCAAGATTCAAGTATTTAAATATAACTTTTGAAGTCTCTGCTTGCCTGCTTTTTACTCCGTTGCGCCGGCGCTAATTAAAAGTTCTGCCGCTTGATGGGAGCGGAAGGATTTGCGGGCTTCACTCAAAGCTGTTGCACCCCAGCGATTTTGGGGACGAAAATCTGCACCATGCTCCAACAATATTGTCATTGTTTCGAGATCGCCCCGTGCTGATGCCATCATTAGTGGTGTCCAATCACCAAGGTTGGCGGTATTCACTTCACCACCTAGTTCGATGAGTGCTTTTACTGTATATGGGTGTCCATTTTCAGCGGCTAAGTATAGAGCTGTATTACCAATCTTATTGGTGGCGTTTACTTCAGCTCCCATTGCTACTAGACGTTGTACTATGTCGGTCTGTCCATGCCGTGCCATTGACATTAATATTGTCTCACCATAGTGGTTGCGATCATCGATACCAGCACCATGATCAAGCAGAATTGAAACAACGTTCCGGTAGTCTGATTCGGCTGCGTACATTAAAGCAGTATAATTGGCTACGTTTTTGGTGTTGACATTGGCACCATGGGTAAGCAGTAGTTCCACAATATCGAGATATCCATCTGTAGCTGCCCACATTAGCCCAGTGTTACCAGCTCCGACGGCTGTTACACCGCCAGTTGTATTTGCATCTGCACCTTGAGCTAGTAGTGTCTTGACAGTAGTGGTGTCACCTCTGACGATCGCTCGGATTAGTTCATCATTTAGAGAAGGCATGGTGGGAAATGGGGAGTAGGGAGTGGGGAGTAGGGAGTGGGGGAAGATGAGGGAGACGCAGAGACGCGGGGACGCGGTGAGACAGCGTGGTCTTGGGGGTTTCCCCCATGAGCGACTGCGAACCCGTTCGCTGAAAGCGTTCCCGTTCGCGCAGCGTCTCCGATAGGAGAAGGGTAGGGGGACGCGGAGAATAATTAATAACAAATGACAAATGACAATTCCCCAGTTACCAGTACCTAGTTTCTAATCTTTCAGTTCAACTTTGAAGATACTTTCGGGGGATTTTTGGGCAATGGTGGCATCCCAGGCGATCGCTTGTAAAAATTTTTGAGATGAAAGAGTTTCTACGACATCTACGCCCCAATTGCCTGGTTGTAGAGCATCAGGAGAATTACTTGTAGGCGGAGTTGTTTTGATACCACCCAAGATGAGAATTTCCGGGATGGGTGCTGAAGGCGATCGCTGTTTTTGGCGCTTCTGGGCTAAAGCATAGGCACACAGTTCGCCCACCTGCTGAGGCAAAAATTCCTCTGTAGAAAATAAAACCTCTACAATCCAATGTGGATTGTCTACTAAGCGACATTTGAGATGTTCGTGAACACTTAACCCCTCTTTAAAAACCTCTGTAAACTCTTCCCGGCTGAGAGTTGGAACGATATCAGGTGAAACATCAAAGTTGTGAGAAAGCAGCATCCGCCCTTGGGATATTTTGTTATTTGTCATTTGTAATGGGATTGGGGACTGGGGACTGGGGACTGGGGACTGGGGATTGGGGATTGGGGATTGGGGATTGGGGACTGGGGACTGGGGATTGGGGACTGGGGACTGGGGATTGGGGATTGGGGA
>NZ_JCACKM010000215.1:0-9154 GCF_059505385.1 Desmonostoc vinosum | reverse complement strand
CTTCCATTCCTGCTGCCTGTTAATCCTTTTTTGATAGGGGAGAGTGAAAAACTACGCAACACAAGCAATAAACGTTGCCAACATTGGCCCAACAAGCCCATATTCTTGTGATAGTAATGGTGAAGAGTACACTTTACATCTATTCCAGAATCTAGTTTTTCTAATTCCAATACGTAATAACCCATGTAGGGTTTCGCTTCTGGGTTGATTTCTAAACTACTGTTACACGATCCACAGGTCTGTGGGTAATGAGGTAGTGTTTGATTTGGAACCAAGGGGGTTGTTCGCCACATCCCTTTAGCCCCTACCTAGGCTGTAAACTTTGTACTCTTTTGCCCATAAGGGTTCATGCAGAAAGTGTGTTGACTATTTTTGTGGAAAAACGGCTGTTCCAGCCGTTTTTCCACAAACAAAAAAGAACACGAATAATTTTCCGCAAAATCGCCTAAAAACCAACAAAGTCAACAGCCTAGCCCCTACCTGCTTTCCCGGCAATCTCTTCCCAAATCCATTGGTTTTTGGTTTTTCATTTTCTTCTGAAACTTCCCTATCTTCTTGCTTTGATTGGGTTTCGGACGTTTCACTTCTTGCTTGTTGTTTTTCTTCTAACTGCCCTTTATATGAGCTTCTGAATTGGTCTGATGATGGTGGTAGGGAACTATTGCTTGAGTTTTGTTCTAATTTTTCTATTTGTTCGACTGCTAGAGCATGAAGATTTCCCGCAACTTCTACCAATTTCTCTTTGTCTAGAGATTGGAAGTAGTCCCGATTCATTTGTGCGAGGTCTTCTTTGCTCAGTCGATTCATTCGTCTTTGGGCGTTGTTGCACAATTATTTTTTACATTACCACACAATAGTTACCCCTACTTTTACCTACATTGCAAACTCTGGCAGATGGGGGGAGAGTGAAAAACTACATCGAAATCAAGTTAAACAAACTGGGTTATTCTTTGCGTCCCACTCTCGATAACTACAGTTGTCATGAAATCGCTTCGGTTCTGAATTTGAGTTTAGACAGTGTTTATCAATGGGTAAACAAAGGATGGCTTAGAGCTAAAAAGCGTTCTCCGAAAATATATCAAATCCGTAGATGGCATCTCAAACAATTTCTCTCCAACCCCCCACATCATTTGAAAAAGCGTATTGCCTCTATTGACCCTCAAGCCATTAACTACTTGTTGGGAAGACATGCCTCATGATTGACCAAATCACTATTCTTGAAACTTGCTGGTACATCTCCCAATTCGCAATTCGCAATTCGCAATTCGCAATTTTAAGAAAGGAGTAAGAGGCATGAATCAAAATATCAGTGTTGCTAATAGAACAAAAGCCTTGGCTATCAGAATAGTTAAAGTTTGTACTTTTTTAGATGAAAAGCCTGGAGTTTGTCGAACATTATCAAAGCAATTACTAAGAAGTGGAACCTCTATCAAATTCGCAATTGTAAATTCGCAATTGTAATTTTACATAACTTATGTTACCAAATAAACCAATTGTTTAATTACATGCTTGTAATTGCGAACTGCGAACTGCGAATTGCGAATTGTTCTGAATACTGGTTAGAAATATTAATAGAATCAGATTTGATTGAGAAAAACAAGTTTGAGTCTCTGCTTCAAGAAACTAGAGAAGTAGGAAAAATTCTAGTTGCATCTACTCGAAAAGTCAAGGAGAAAATCAAGCAATGAAATTAATTGCGAATTGCGAATTGCGAATTGCAAAAGCGAATAGTTTTAGGAATTGAGCAACTTGATGATTGTTGGTGTTACATGATTGAATCCACATCGCCTGTATTAAACACGTTTAGGACTTACGCATTGACAGAAAATTGATACTATGCAGTCAAGCCTAACTTCTGTGTTAAGTGTTCTAAAATAAAGTCACGAGCTACTTGAAGAGATAAATTTCTTTGGACTTCATACCAGTTTTCAATTAAATCTTCAGAGCGCATTAATTCTAATTGGGTAAAAGCTCGTATTGCACTAAAAAAGTGAGTTCTAATTGCTTGAGATGTCCTCACCCTTACGGGTTCGCCAGTTGCTTCAAGTCGGCAGAGCCGCCCAACGCACTGGCTCACCATAAATTGACTAATACCACAGACTTGCTTGATAGCTCTGTGGTAACACTCAATACCCCAATGTATTGAATGCAATTCCTTAAATTCGGTTCGAGAAATTGAAGAGAGTGCATCTTTTTCAGGAGTGTACATAATGTAATATCTAGAAGTTTCGTTTTTGAAATTTCTGCGAAATACTTTCACCTGACCAAAATTTTTCAGATACACTATTAAGCCCGATTCAGGAATTTCTAAATTTTGAACCTGGGTAAAAGTTTTTCCGTCAACCGAACATGAGCGATTTTTAGCTATACCAGTTAAAAACCCTAATTGCTTGTTTTTCAGTAACTTCAGGTTTTCTTGGCTAGAATACCAACTATCTGTGGTCACGGTTTGAGGTTTTAAACCCCAATTCAAAACCTCAATTATCATTTCTCTTAAATAATCATTTTTTGTTTTTCCATCCTGCTTGTTATAAATCCGATAATTTACTGGCACTGACTTAAAAGACACATCCGTGTAATACAACGTTATTAATTGAATTCCTTTGACGGCACGGTGATGTCTGCCTGAATAATAAAAACCAATCAATTCTGTTATTTTTGGATCACTATGAGGTTTATCAACTACCGTATCGTCACCACTTAAAGTACCTCCAACTAAATTGATATTAGGCTTGATTTCTTCAAATAAGTCCTTGGGTTCGTATCTCTCGCGTAGCAAAAACCGATTGACGCTATCATGAGACAAATTCTCCATTATCTTAGCTAGACGAGTGCAACCTAGATATTTTGATTCTGCTAGTAAGTACAGAGTATAAATGTCAAGGTCACACTTGGCAGTTGATGGTTTAGTAATTGCTCTGATTGTCCGAACCCTAAACACAGACAGCTAAATTATCTGTTTTTTATGTCTCTAACAACTAGCGAACGCTAGTATTTTTCGATATTTTCTTTGGGCACTTTTCGTTCCGCTTGTCAATGCGTAAGTTCTAACGTTAACAATCAGGACAAATAACTTTACTTATGCTGCTCAATCAGATTTGGTGCGAGTCAAAGTTTGAATGTTTTTCAATTCATTTTCAGTCATTCTAAGGAGTCAAAATTATGGGAGAAGCAAAACGTCGGCGCTTATTAGATCCGAATTACGGTCAAGCTAAGATGCCATCTGACCTCGAAGGAATTCAATCCGATTTGTTCAGTCAACAGAATGATTTAGTGATGAATGGCACTAAGAAAAGCCCTAAGCTATGTAGAATAAGGGTTATAGCTTTTAATACCATTGAGCATTAACTTAGATACGTCAGGCGATCGCAGTTGGCTTTAGTTTCGGGTTCTACGAAAAGGAGTATCAACAAGGAGTATTAAATTAGATGCGTCGTACTATTCCCCTAAACCGTCCATATCCAAGTCGGTGTGCGATAGGTCACGCCGTCGTCCCTAAATGGCGAAATATGCAGGTCATCAGCTTCATTTATCCGCTTTTAATCTTCTGCTGTGAATTGTTTATCTTCTGAACTCATTTTTCACCTTTTTTCCATCTTTTTGAATATTTCAGTCATTGTCTTTGCATCTATCGTTTCCATATCAACCAGCTTCAGCGATTTGACCATTTTCAGCGTCGTGGTTTTATAGTGTTGGAAATGCGGGGTTTTGAGATGTGACTCGTATGCTTCGCGGCTGGCGTAGATTTCTAGAATCCGAACCTCAGTCAGATTTTCTTTTTGATACATCGGGAAAATCGAAATAACGCCTGGTTCCAATCTGACTGACGCTTCAGATTCTTCTTTGAGAATAGCTTTGTACTCATTGAGATAATTGGAATCTATTTCAATTTCCGAGATACGCACCATTATCTGTTTTTGCTGGGCGGAAGCCGCGCTGCAACTGACAAGCATAATTATCAGGGTTAAAGAAATAACTATTTTTTGAAGACAGACGATAACTTTATCCATATTCTTTGGTTGACGACAATGAAGTCTAAAAATAACGGCAAGCTTTTAACAAAACAGATTACTTGTTGTGCGCTGCCGATCGCCAATGAAGCTTGCCATTATTTTTCTTCCCTTGTCTCAGATATTAAAATTACTTTCGGTAAACAGTTAGCTGAATGAGTGCTACTGCTTTTTTTGTCTGGCAGCAATAACTTTCGCCAAGGATTTTCTGGCTGTTTCAGCCTGCTGTCGGCTGATGTTTTTTTCAATCAAACCAAAAGCCTCTCTTAATCCGCTTTCCGTCAGCCCGGTATTCATTCCCATTGACAAATGAGATTCTAATTGCGATTCGACACCCAACATTGCGGCAAGTGCCGAAATAGTGGCTAGTTCACGCTGCTGATAGTTCAAAATATCGCTGTCGAAAATATCGGCGAACAAATGCTCTTTCAAAAAGCGGTCAATCGTCGGACTAAATTCACCGAAACCTTTAGCAGGTTTTGATTGGGGCTGTCCAGTGAGCGTTTCCAATGTCTTTCTGCCTCGCTCGTATTTGTTGCCAGTATCATTAATTAGTGTCGCTGTTTTTCCCAGTGTATCAGCAATGCCTTTATTTTTTCTTTCTTCCAACACTGTCATAAAAGCATTGATACCGTTTAAACTGCGTGGAAAACCGCAGTAGGCATACATTTGAACCAAAACTTCTTTGATTTCATTAACGGTCAGCCCGGCATCAAGTCCGTCATTTAAGACCTTTCTGGTCGATTCTACCAAGATTTAGTCACCAAGGTTGGTGAGGCTCACGGTACTGCTGATAGTGAGCCTGTTTGGAACCAGTATCAGGATTGCTGGCAAGTTGCCATTAGCTTTGCTGTGGGGTGTAAATCAGTTGCGTGTGATTGGTTGTTGGCGGCGTGATTCCAATGTGTCAGTCACCGATAATAGAGATATACAAACACAAACTCCTGACACACTACTACAACAAGTCTCCCAAATATTAGACTTGGCGGCTGACAGCAACCGAAAGCTCTGTGGCTGAAGTTGCACCTCTGGTCAGCGAGGGTGCTGTTCCGTTCTACCAAGAGCTAATTTCTCACGTCTTTGAGGCGATCGCTGTTATGGTAAAGCATTAATTGAGCAGTCGATTTAATTTTTTATTCTGTAATTGGAGAAATTATGAATTATATGAATCAAATTATCTTAGAACAGTTGCATTCTCAAGGAAAAACTGCTGGAGAACTTAAAGATGCCCTCGAATGTAGTTACAGTGTTCTTGACGCGGCTTTGCGTGAATTGATTGAGCAAGAAAAAATTGAACCAGCATGGAGCAATGATGATTTCCCTGTGAGAATTTATCAACTTAAACACAAACAAGGGTCTGCTCACTTTTGGAGAAATTAGCAAGCCACGACAATATCTAAAATCACAAGTTAATTCTCTGACATTGGTTCGCGGAAGATTTACGCGAACCAACTTCCCTTTTCCACATCCTGTGAAAAGTCAGATACCTTAATGTATGCGATCGCCATTAAGGATGAAAATTTATTTTCATCCTTACTTATAAATCAAGTTCTCTGAGACTGCTTTTTGCATCTTATTAACTCTCGTACTGCTAGTAGAGTACTAAAAGCTAGAGAACCGAATACTGTTACAGGTTCCGGAACTGTTTTACTTTTAAACACTTCATGTGTGCTGAAACTGATATTATTAAAGCTAGCATTTAGGCATACGTTCACATTAGAAGGTAAGCCATTAACTTTAACTGTTTGTCCTTGAGTTTCACTAGGTGCTGTATTAGTCACAACTTCTAAATGCAAAGGTACTTCATTACAGAACGACGACTCACTTAGGTTAATAGCGGCAACTAAATCCCAAACTGGAACAGGATTTTCTACTCCTCCAGCAACCACTTCCAATGAATAATCCATCAACTGTGATGCCAATATGCTTTCAGGTGTGCCAACTGCTTTCCAAGCATCTCGGTCTGCTGCCGTGAACGTAATTGGGTTTGTTGCATCAAGAGGTGTTAAGAAAATTGGCAACCCTGACGAAAATACTTCTTGTGCTGCAACTGGATCTGCCCAAATATTGAACTCTGCAACTTGATTCTGCGCCAGAATTGGATCGGTATGAAAATTTAAATTGCCCTCTACATTCACTGCACCACCCATAATTTCCACAGCCGCAATCTTATTTCCAATTGATGGTTCTTGGCGAAGTGCTTGTGCAATGTTGGTTAGTGAGCCAGTTGCCAAAATTGCCACAGGTTCTGATGACTGCCTAACAGTATCGATAATCAATTGAGCAGCATTTCGTTCATCGACAATACCTCTAGGTATTTCCGTTAAAGAAGGTACATATGGTGTGTAAAAACCATCTGCATCGGCTCGCCATACTTCGGGAAAAGCGTTACTTCCTGCTAGGGGTACTTCACTGCCAACTCCTACTGGTATTTCTGGAACATCCAGCCGATTGAGAGCTTTGAGCAATTTCTCACCAAATATTTGTGGGTGAGCCATACCATGAGAAATGGTGATTGCTTTGACTTGAAATTTGGGGTTTTGCAACATATAGGCTAAAGCAATCAAACCGTCCTGGCTACCGTCATCATCCACGATTAAAGGGATGGGTTGATTACTAGTCTTTAAGTCAGCACCAAGAACTGGTTGAGTGTGAATGAATTCAACTACTAGTGCTGTACCTAATACCAGCCCAGTAATAACTTTAGTAACAACAGCTTCTAAGGTTGAAATTTTCGGAATCATTATCTTTATAGAGGTAAAACTTGCTCTTGGTTGTTCGCCGATATATTACTGTATTGTCATTTCTTAAAGGTTAAGAAAACTGCATTTTTAATAAATTGGGATAGTCAAAGGCAAACAAACAATTTGGGTCAAAGCTTTTAGAAAAATTTAATATTTCTTAAATCTTCGTTGATTTAGAGTAAGGATTCAGGTCTAATAGTTAGGAAGTAGAGACGGGCGAGACTGATAATTAATAGAATCAGCCAGTAGAGCTTGTACAAAGAAATCAATCACAGACCGACCTTGACTGCGACACGGCAGTCGCTTCAAGTCGGCAGAGCCGCCCAACGCGCTGCCTCAACTCTGCACCACAGTCAACAAAATTGGCAGTGTGTTGAAACCGCTCCATCGAACGGGAACCACCACTCACCTTACGTTTTGTTACAGCCAACCGAAGCGAGCGTTCGGCCTGATTGTTATCATAAAAATGATAAAGACCACGATAAATCATCTCTAAAGAAATACTATCAAAAGGTAAAGATAATTCATCAGTAACAGCATCACCTAAATCTATCAACACAGCATAAAATAACCAAGTTCCCCAAATTTGTAACTGAATACCATTAAGAGAACCAGTCCATAAATAACTTAAACATAAAAGTCGTTTGGTTTTATGGTCTGATATGGGTACGGGTAAGACTGAATTGATGAGATGGTGGCGTGACCAAAATCCAGATGTCAGATTTCTGAACAACGGGCATCGTGTCAACTTGCTGAAAAATCTTAGCGATCGCTTGAAAACTGCCATGTATTCAAACCTGGGATATGTAGGTTTAGCTCAAGCGCAAGCTCTATCTATTACAATATTATTTGTCTAATTTGTCAATGCGTAAGTCCTACGATTGATTCGTGACACCCTTTTTTCTTGATGAAGGAAATCGAGGTACTAAACAGGAGATCGTAGTTCAATTATGTTTTTTCCTTTTAAGGGCAATTGCCAAAGCACTAGCAACTAAAGCACCAGAGATCGTAGTTGGCTCAGGTACCGCAGCAGATGTAAACGTTTCCGCAGTCGAAAACGCAAAGTTTGCATTTGATTGAGTTGAAAAACTTCTGGTTACACTGTAGTATTGACCTGCGGGATTTGCACCATCAGTGAACAAAAGTTGGCTGCCATTATTAAGCACTTGAATCTTCGAGAAGATGCTAGAACTGCTTCCTACAGGGTCAAACGCAAAGTTGGTGGGATCAGCAATCGTGTAAAGCACAGCAGTTCTATCAAATCCCGTATCATTCAGTCGAAAACCAGTAGCAGTAGTAGCAGGAACGCTTAGGTTTGCTGTTAAAGTACCTGGTAGACCACTACTACAATCAAAAATTCCTTTGCAGAGTGCGATCACAGCAGGGTTTGCAGCACTTGGTTCAATCGAAAAACTAACTAGAGTGACGGCTTGAGCAGGAGAGAGACTTGCGAAGCCTGCAACAGCAGAGATACTAGCCACCGCTAATAATTTTTTAGACATTAATGAGTGATTGCAAATGTTTTATTTCACGAAAGATTCTATTATGAACGAGCCGAAGAGCTTAAGTAGTTACGCAGTTAGTTAATCAAAACTTCATTAAATACTTATACTTCATAAAGCTTTTATTAGGCTGTCAGCAGAGGGAGCATCCCAGTTTTTATTTAGCGAGCAAAGATTAATCAATATTGAAATAACTACCAATGGCTTTGTTGATGAATACTTGCAATATCAACCATTGGAACAGCTGACTACTGAGGAACTACAGCAGTTGCTGGACGCAGAAGCAACCGTATATTGTCGGCGACGTTCTGCCTCTATCCGCTGCTGTTCAGTGGCTTCCCGTCGAGCAGCTTCCAATTCTTGCCGTCTGCGTTTCGCTTCTTGCCTACGTTGCTCCCGCAACCTGATTTGATTTACCTGATCTAAAGTTTGAATACCCCTTTGGATGTCACGAAAGATATCAGCTATCATGACAGGCTCGGTTTGACCAGATGAAGTTGGATTAGGTACTTGTTCAGCCACTTTGCTCATCGCAACACCTGGGTTAGCACTTAGAAAAGAGACGAGAGCGACAATGGATAAACCACGAACACATTTCATACAAAAATCCCCTAAACACGTTTACTTATAGTTGATATGCCACATGAGACAAATTGCCCTTTCAGCCCTTGCCTATTACTGAACACGCGCAGCCAGCTAAGTTTTTTCCCCGCGAAGGCGATCGCATAGTTCATCTCGTGATTCAGCAACGTCTGAAAAAGGTTATCGATTATTAGGTTGAGTTTTTATCTGGAAGACTCTATATTGATATTTACAGGACATGCACCCGCAGGATTGATACAAAAAGGCACCTGCCGCGAATGGCACTAAGAAAAGCCGAAACACTTGCGGTTTAAGC
>NZ_JCACKM010000214.1:0-9345 GCF_059505385.1 Desmonostoc vinosum | reverse complement strand
ACCGACGCTCGATGACTCGCTCTAAGCGAAGCTATGCCGCAGGCTTTACGCTACGAAGTGCGTAATTAAGTTTTGTAATGGGGATTTAGCGCAAAGTCACTCTTTGGGTTTCCTCCTCACTGACGGCAGTTGTTCATGGGGGAAACCACGCCACTTGCGCGGCTGCCGGGAAACCCGAAGGGCGCAGTGGCTCCCCAAGATCACACTGCCTCAACTTTGTAAGACAGACCCCAACACAAAACTTGCCGGTTATATAACCGGGGACTTAAACCCACGGAACTAGTTAAGTAACTAAGCAAAATTAATTACATATCTTGTTTTTCTGTTCCCTGTTCCCTATTCCCCTGCGCCAAGCGCGAGGGGCGATCGCCTGCTACCTAGTTTCTCATCCCTGGCGGAAAATACAATAAAGATAAAAACTAACAATGAACCAGGTAGACTACCTCCGCATTAGTTTAATTGATCGCTGTAATTTCCGCTGCCAGTACTGTATGCCAGAGGGGTCAGAACTTGACTATATCCTCAAGCAACAGTTATTAACTGATGAAGAACTGCTTACCTTAATTCAAGAAGTATTTATCCCTGTTGGATTTACCCGGTTTCGTTTAACTGGGGGAGAACCGTTGCTGCGTCCTCGTGTAGTAGATTTAGTTAGGGCGATCGCCTCTTTCGCTGAAACTCAAGACCTCTCCATGACAACCAACGGGTTTTTACTTGCCCCGATGGCGCAAAATCTCTACGATGCTGGGTTACACCGGATTAATATTAGCCTTGATTCTCTCGACCCAGACACCTTTGACCAAATAATTGGGAATCGCGGACGTGGACGCTGGCAACAAGTTTGGCATGGCATCCAAGCTGCCTATCATGTTGGATTTGACCCGCTAAAACTAAATGTAGTGGTAATTCCCGATGTCAATGACCAGGAAGTTTTAGATTTAGCAGCCCTGACGATTGACAAACAATGGCATGTCCGCTTCATTGAGTTCATGCCCATCGGTAATTTGCATTTATTCGGCGATCGCGGTTGGGTCTCTTCAGCCGAGTTGCGACAACAAATCCGCAATTGCTGGGGATTGACAGAATCAAAAATCCGTGGTAATGGCCCCGCTGATGTTTTTCAGATTCCGGGAGCGAAGGGAACATTGGGATTTATTAGTCAGATGTCGGAGTGTTTTTGCGATCGTTGTAACCGGATGCGCTTGAGTGCTGATGGTTGGCTGCGCCCCTGTTTATTGAATGAAAATGGTCAAATTGATTTAAAAACTGCTCTGCGTACTGGTGTTAGTACCGTCCAGTTACGAGAGCAGGTCAGGCATTTACTAGCAATCAAGCCTGAAATTAACTACAAACAGCGCGATTCTGGAAATACGGGAATATATACTCGCACCATGTCGCAAATTGGTGGTTAAAACAGTCCTGAGTAATGAGTGCTGAGTTTTTATTACTCAGCACTCAGCACTCTCTTAGGCTTGTCGAGAGTAGTATTCCACCACAAGTAATTCATTCACTTGTAATGCTACCCATTCCCGCTCAACAACACTGTTGACCTTGCCAATTAACTTGTTTTTGTCAAACTCTAAATGGCTGGGGAGGTTGGCTAAACCGGGATATTGCAAATTGTTTTCTACCAACTTCCGAGATGCTTCGCGGTCTCTGACCGCAATTTCTTCACCAGGACGGCACTGATAGCTGGCGATATTAACTACGCGACCATTAACGGCTACATGACCGTGATTTACTAGTTGACGAGCTGCCGGGATGGTCGGAGCCATACCCATGCGGAAAACGGTGTTATCCAGGCGCATTTCTAGCAATTGCAGCAATACTTGCCCTGTTGAACCGGTGACACGTCTGGCTCTGCGAACATAGCGTAGCAGTTGCTTTTCTGTCAGACCATAGTTAAGGCGAAGCTTTTGCTTTTCTTCTAGACGGATAGCATACTCAGAGCGCTTTTTGCGGTTCTGACCATGTTGACCTGGTGGATAGGCGCGTCTAGCGCTTTTACGAGTTAATCCTGGTAAGTCGCCCAAGCGACGTACAATTCTGAGGCGTGGCCCTCGATATCGGGACATGAGTTTCCTTAATCTAATCCTGTTTAAACTTTACTCAGAACTACCATTATAAGTAGGTAGAAATCAGAATATCCAAAAATTCTAAATTTAGCCTTAGAATTTTGTGCTAACAATCTACTAATATAACTTTGGAAAGTTAATCCTAGCAAGAAAATCTTTTTCTTCCCCAATTCCCAGTACTCAATCTGAACGCTACCGCTGAAATTCTCTAATTACAGAGGATTTATAGCTCATTTGAGTTAGCATAACTTTGGGTGTTTGGAGAACGGCGATGTTACAAACCATAAAAATGTTTAATAAAGGTAAGAACAAACAAAATAGTTCTACCTCTAGGATGTTGACAGCACCAATTTTGGCTATGGCTGGTTGGTTAACAATCAGTATACCCGTTATGGCTGCTACTGCTTCCTACAGCAATGATTATCGTGCCTGTGTTGGTAGACTTTTAAGCGTGGGTGTAACGCCAGAAGCAGCTCCACAAGCTTGTGCAACGGCACTACGTCCGCGAGACTTGGCTTCCTGCGTTGTTAAAATTGCCAAGCAAACACAAATAGCACCTGCGGATGCACTTGCCTCTTGTAGAAAGGCTCGCCGTCCTCAGGAATTATCCACCTGTGTAGTTGGTATTAGTGATAATACCAAAGAGCCAGCTAATACAGCAGTTTTGGATTACTGTGGTCGTAGTTTGTTGCCTGTGACTTTTGCTAAGTGTGTGGTTGGCTTACGCAGTGAAGTTGATTTGACCCCTGCTCAAGCTCTGGATACTTGTATTGATGCTGGCGATCGCGCTAGTGGTATTTCGTCCTCATCTACACCTCCAACTGGACAACCCGGAGAATTCAATCCCACTTTTGAGACTACTCCAGTCCCAACGCAACCCAATGTAACGCCAACACAACCAAGTGTTCCACAACAGCCTAATGTGCCGCCAACACAACCAAGTGTTCCACAACAGCCTAATGTGCCGCCAACACAACCAGGCAGCAATTAATAACAGGTAAGCCAGTTCGTAGTCAGGACTTTAGTCTTTTTGAAGCGGTTGATGGTGCGTTGTACTGCGTGACAACACACCTTGCAACCCTGGCTTTTTGAGTAACAAAATAAAATTTTTCTTTATGAGTGCCTTCTTACAAAGTTAGGCGGGACGGAAACCGACACCACCTACTTTGCGCTTTTAACTTTTTACTTTTGCCTTGTTCGGTCATTTTGAATTTTGAATTGATTCATCCCTCTCCTTGTCAAGGAGAGGGACATTCGTCGTGGCAGAGTACATTAGTCTTCTTTCTTACCAAAGATCATCTGCAAAATCGTTGGTACGCCGCCTTCTTGATGATATCTATCTGCCCAAGCGCGGATGATTTCATCCAATTCTTCCATAGCCTGCTCCAAACGGTCTGATGGAATATCAAGCTCTTCTAGTACACGCATGGCATTTGGTCGCTGTTCTGCCCAGTTTCGCATCATGCGGAAATACCGAGCGGTATCTTCTACCATGATGTAGGTGCGCTCTTGTTCGTCTGCTGGGGCATAAAATGGACGGGTAAGAGCGTAGAAGGGCATTCCCCAAGGAGAATCAACGCGTGTTACTGTGCCTGAATAGAGCAGGCGGCGCTTGATATGCTCACCTAAAGCCTCGCTTAAAGGCATTTGGTGTTCGCTTGGTAAGTCTTCTTGCGATCGCTTGTGCAGAAACTCGATCAACTCTAGAAACTCAAAAGAACTAACTAATTGAGCGTCGGGGAGATTTTTAGGTAGCTTCTGCTCTATTTGTCTTTTTTCTTCGCTTGTCAGACTTGTACCAGGAACGCGCGATCGCCCCGGTTGCCAAGGGTATTTTTCCATCCAGACATAAGGCAATTGAATTAGATAGCGAGGTTCTTGAGAACCCAGCATTTTCAGCAGCTTGCCCTCTGTTAGCGCCTGTCTGACTTCTTCTACAATTATTTTTACTCGTTTCGGCTCAAGGTGGTGCAAATGCCCTGTCATTCGCAGGTTTTGCCCCTGCTCCAGATAGGTCATGTAAATTGCACATTTCGCTGCTGTTGCTGCTGCATCTAAAAATGCCCCATGCCTGTGCCCACTCGTCCGCATGGCACTAAAAGCCAGATAAAGCATGATCTGATCCATCGCACTGGGGCCAAGACGTTTGATCAGATCTATGTCGTTACTCATATTACAGACAAATTGAATAGCACGTTTACAAAGTTATTAGTCAATGAAAATAGGTAGTATACACCTGATTGAAGATAATGTCTTCATTTCAGACGATTATGCAATAAATTATCCACTTGTTGCTAGCTAAGCTCCCTATGTTTAGGGGATTTTCTGGTACATAGGCAAAACCATGATTTTAAATATGGCTGCTTCTGTATCTGACCAAAAAATCACATACATATGGCGGCTTGCATCCCTTAACTCGACTGTTTTTTTCGTCCCCAATAACTCACAAAGTCTTTCAGTTTTTACCAGATTTTGCCCGTTGTCGAACTAGCAACAATGCTAACGCCGCTCATACTTAATTATGGCACTATAACGCATTAGTCCACAAACTAGCTGGTAAGACGATTTACTGGGAATCCCGTTTTCTTAAAACTCATGTTTTCCATTGAGCTTTGGTAACTTTTGGTAGTACACAGATAGCTGAAGAGAATTTGCAGTGATGACAAGGGGTGTCTCTGAATCTGGTGTGAGAAAATTTACAAGTTAATTCACACGCACTTGGGAAAATATCATCAAAAGCTACAATCTCCAGTGAGGTTTGAGTAGTATTGATTTGTAGGTTACAGTCAAATCATCGAGAGCCAATAAAGCAGATAATTTCAACTTTTAAACACCTGTTGTTTTCTACATGAATTGTTATTAATCATATCATTATTTTACTTTTTTAGTATGAATTTATCTATTCTTAACTTTAAATTTACTTATTATTAAAATAATTTATCTGCAAAAAAATCAAGGTTTGTTGATATAGCAGGAGGCAGGAGGTAGAACTATTACTATCCGTAACATTCATGCTTTCAAAATGTTCTAAACTATGTGACTATAGCTATATTTGCAAAATCGGAGAATAGGAAATATTTTGATGTCAACTTTTAGATAGTGACTTATAGCAATTCGCAATGACGCTCCTACGGACGCTCGGATCTTGCTAACGCAATTTGCGATGCTTCAACTACTTCAATTACGCCTTTCGGCTCTGCTCAAGACAAGCTTCAGTTTACGCTCAGCAACCATTGGCAATTTGCAATCAAGAAAGCTGTTATGTCATGTTCGCTTGAAGACTTATCATTAGGGCTGACGCGGAGAGTGGGAGACGCAAAGACGCGGAGAAATTTTAATAATAAGTGATTATCCGAACTTGATATTAGCCAACAACCAAGGCATAAAAGTCTCTTTGATATCGTCATCAACTAAGCTAAAAAACATCTAAATTACATAATCAAATTAAATAAAACTCTTGTGGGGTGGGCATCTTGCCCGCCCTAATTATGCAAGTTATATGTGGAACAGCTTAAAAGGGTTAAGACCTCTATGTTTCTATGTATATAGCCTTAGCTTTAGTTAGGTTTGAATTCTTGTCTGTAGCAATATCCCGTAAGGTAAGGGACTTGCAACTAACAAAATATCCCATGGCTTTAGTGAGCAGTGGGAGCAGGGGAGGAAGAATCTTATAATCATCTTCGCTCTCAAAATTGGATAATTTATTTTCTGGAATTCCCTAACATCTTCAATTTTGAATTCCTATTTACCTAGTTTGTGGAATTAAAAGATTTAACTTGATTACGTATTTTTTCAAAGCTGAAAGCGAATGCGCCAAAAGTGACTAACAAAACTCCTATAATTTGGGGAATATCCAAATTCTCTTGAATAATCAACCCGGCAAAAATCACGGTTAAAACTGGAATGCTGCCATCGACGATCATCGCTGATTTTGATGCGCCTAGTTTGCGAACACCAAAATTATTGAATATGTGACTGGAGAGAGTTAGTACACCCAAAATAAATGCGCTCAGAACAAGTTCTAAGAACTTTGAGGGGCTGACTAACAAATTCCATTCACCGGGCAAAGGTAGCATTAAACACACAAAACTCACCGCTAACATAGTAGCGAAGTTAATTAAAGTAAAAGATACGGGGTGTATTTTGTTAGCACATAGCCGCGTCAAAATTATGTAGCAAGCAAAAGCAACTCCAGAAATCATGGCGGCAGTGCTTCCCAGGGATATATTACTGATGTCAGTGGGAGAACTTGCTAAAACGAAGATTTCACCGCAACAAATCGCAGCGATCGCAACTCCACCAAATAAGCTAAAGCGATCGCGAAACAGCAGTAACGATAATAGTCCCACAATCACTGGATAGATAAAGAATAAGGCGATCGCAACTCCAGTGGCTACTTGACTAATGGCAAGGTAAATTAGCACTTGAGACACGAATAAAAGAAATCCACTCACAATCGACAACCATAAAATCTGTTGTGATGCAGCACCACTACGGGTAGAATTTCCGCGTACCGAATCACCCAATTTTTGCAGGTCTTGCCACACTCTTGGGTGTAGTATGGGAGCCAAAAGCACCATGATTGGCACTACCACTATTAACCTGAGAGTTAACATTAACAAAACATTACCTAGAGTTGGCAATAATAAACGCTGCACGGGGATTACTCCCAAAAGAGAACCCTCATAGAAAATCACTTTGATCGCGACGTTGTAAAGTGCAGATATTACTGTTGACAAGACGATTAGTAAAAAACCGATCTGAATTGGCGCTAGGTTTGAGGAATTGCGCGATCGTGAGGTTGCAGAAGATTTTGCTCGTTGTTTTGGTGCTGGTGCAGTAGGAGGTAGGGATATAACTTCTCTTTTTGGCAAGTTCCGACTAAGGACGGAAATTGGTTCCACAGCCTTTTTCTTGGGTGGCTCTGGAGTTACTACAGGGGATGTAGTCTCATTCTGTGATAAATTCCGGCCAAGTACGGAAATCGGTTCCACAACGTTTTTCTTGGGTGGTTCTGGAGGTACTACAGAGGATGTTGCCTCATTCTCTGACAAGTCCTTGATGTTTTCTTTTGGTAGCGGTGATTGTATTACAGGAGATACAACTTCGCTTTCTGACAAGTCCTTGCTGAGGACAGAAATTGGTTCAGTGGTGTTTTCTTTTGGTAGCGGTGATTGTATTACAGGAGATACAACTTCGCTTTCTGACAAGTCCTTGCTGAGGACAGAAATTGGTTCAATAACATTTTTCTTGGGTAGTGGAAGTGCAGCAGAAGATGTAGTTTCACTGTTTAAGGGTTCTCTGAGGTTCAGAGTGATTGGTGCAAATGGAAACTCGGTTTCGCTTGTTGACGATTCCTTGGGGATAGTAGAATTTGACTCAGTATTATTCCTGATGTCTTTGCCAAACTCCGGAGAGATTTCAAAATAATTTTTCTCTTCTTGTTCAGGGAGTTGGATGACAGTGGGTATTCCTCCCATGGGTGCTTTTGGTGAAGTTTCTTCTCTAGTTTTTTCTAGTTCCTCATTTAAGCGCTGCATAAACTCCATCAAAATTGTTTCCCCTTGTTGCTGCTGGTTGTACATCCGGGACAACTGCTGGGAAAGATTACTTTGATAGTTCTTTAATTCTTGTTGCAGTGAGTTAAAGGTGATGGTAACGGTGTCATCCAAGTTACCAAGCATGTGTTCGACTTTTTGATTGATTTCACCGATCTCACCTACTATATTGCTACTCACTTCAGCAGACTTAAGCGTAGTTCGCTCGTAAGAGTTGCCCTCGTTTACTTGCGTAGCTAAAGTTGATAGCGAGGATTGCAATTGTGAAGATATGTGTTTTGCCAGAACTTCTGCCAGTTGCCGAATTAGCACTTGCTGTTCGGTGATTTGTCGTACCTTCAGCAACTGTTCTTTTTCTTCTTGTAAGTGTTGAATATCACTCGTTAAACGGTTTTTTTCTGACTGAAGCCGTTTGATGTCCTCCTGCAATGCTTTGAGGACATTCTGTTGGAGATTTTCTAAGTCATCAACTACTGCCCAGAGAGCATTTTCTGCGGCTCTAGATAGATCGCCTCTGATTCGCGGGTTATCTGGTTGCTTCTCGAATCGCCCCATTAGCTTTTAACCTCTAACACCTTGACAATAAAGCTGTTTCCGACTGGCGTTCATACTAATTTCCTGTATTTTGTCAGATAAATTAAAAATTTTAACAGGACTTCCGCATTTCAACGTAATTCTGTCATGTGTCACACAGAGTTGGCAAATTTGATACTTTGCCTTACTCGTGACTGGGCGGTTTTATTTTGGGCATCAACAAGTATTTGATCAGTTTGATTTTTATCAATTATTTACCAGTGAGATTTTTACTTCTTGAAAAAATCTCACTCCAAATGAATACAGATTGTTAGAGTCATGCAGATGCATGGACTATAACAACAAAATTGTTTGACTTGCGAAACTATATATAAATCTATGCGGAATGTAACTTGGGTAACAGTTTACATCTGTGTGAGTACTTCTCGTAAAAATCAAAATATTACCATCCCCTGGCCAACATTTTAATGAATGAGTAGCAATTCTGCAAAAATGCGCTTTAATTTTAGCCTTATGGCAGTATGAATTTTTCTGTACGCAGATGTTTGTATAGGAATCTGACTTGATTGATGAAATTATTTGCGTAGGTGGGGAGAGTCACTTCGACTTCGCTCAGTGACCAAGAAAAATCCGAGCTACGCTAAAGATGCCAGCACTGAGGACAGCACTGAGGGGGACTGTAATTAACCAGGCGGCGGCTATACCTTGTAAAGTTTTGAATTTAATTGACTTAATATTTTGTACTAGTCCAATACCAACGACACCACCTACGAGGGCATGAGAGGTGGAGACGGGTAAACCTAGCCGAGAGGCGAGGAGAATAGTGGTTGCAGTTGCAAGTTCGGCACAAAATCCACTACTGGGTTGCAAAGAAATAATATTCTCGCCAATGGTGGCGATGACTTTTTTCCCCCAAACGGCTAAACCAGCGACAATGCCAGCGCCACCCAGAATTAAAATCCATATAGGAATAGTAATGCCATTCGTGGGTACGCTACCAGTACGATTAATATAAACGATCGCAGCTAAAGGAGCGATCGCATTCCCTACATCATTAGAACCATGAGCAAAGGCCACAAAGCAAGCACTTAGTACTTGGAAACGGGCGAATAGGGGTTCGATGGGATTGGGGAGTGGGGAGTGGGGAGTGGGGAGTGGGGAGTGGGGAGTGGGGAGTG
>NZ_JCACKM010000213.1:0-9353 GCF_059505385.1 Desmonostoc vinosum | reverse complement strand
ACGCTCCTGTGTCGCTAACGCTGACGCTCGTACCTCGCTACCGCTGACGCTCGAGTCCTCGCTACCGCTTCGCTAACGCTAACGCTATCGAGGACTCGCTACCGCTGCGTTAACGTAATTCGTAATTAAGTTTTGTAATGGGGATTTGACCCCAACACAAAACTTGCCGGTTATAGAACCGGGGGACTTAAACCCACGGAACTTGTTAATTATTCTCTCTTATCCCCTCATGCTCTAGCCCACCATTCCCCACTCCCTAACGCCACTTGCTACAACGGGGGGAACCCCCGCAACGCAGTGGCTCCTCCCTACTCCCTACTCCCCAATTACTAAATGCGGTTATTTATCAGCACTGGCGAAGTATCTGGCGATTTGCAAGGATCGCTGCTGATTGCAGCGCTCAAGCGTCAAGCTGTTGCTGCTGGATTGGAATTAGAAATTTTAGCCTTGGGTGGCGAAAAAATGGCAGAGGCAGGTGCAATTCTTGTGGGCAATACCAGTGGTATTAGCTCAATGGGAATTTTGGAAAGCCTGCCTTTTGTGCTACCAACGCTTCAGGTACAGCGACAAGCGATCGCCTGTTTAAAACAAAATCCCCCTGATTTGGTTGTATTAATCGACTATATGGGGCCAAATCTCGGTATTGGCACTTATTTACGCCAGCATTTGCCACAAGTACCTGTGGTGTATTATATTGCGCCGCAAGAATGGGTATGGTCAGCGAATCTTCGTAATACTAACCGGATTGTCGGCTTTAGCGATCATCTGCTAGCAATCTTCCCCGAAGAAGCCCGCTACTTTCAAGCGAAGGGCGCAAAAGTTACTTGGGTGGGACATCCTTTGCTTGACCTGATGCAAAACGCTCCTAGTCGCCAAGAGGCTCGTGCTAAATTGGGGATTACGGCAGAACAAATGGCGATCGCTCTTTTGCCTGCCTCTCGTCGCCAAGAATTAAAATATCTCTTACCGATAATTTTTCAAGCTGCCCAAAGTATACAAGCTAAATTACCAGAGGTTCATTACTGGATTCCTCTGTCTTTGGAAGTCTACAGGCAACCAATTGAGCAGGCAATTGAGCTTTATGGTTTACGGGCTACAGTTGTATCAACTCAACAAAAGGAAGTGTTAGCCGCTGCTGATTTTGCAATTACCAAATCTGGCACTGTCAACTTAGAACTGGCACTACTAAATGTGCCACAAGTTGTGGTTTATCGCCTGCATCCGATTACTGTTTGGATTGCCCGAAAAATTCTCAAAGGTTCAATACCCTTCGCCTCACCACCCAATTTGGTAGTCATGAAGCCGATTGTGCCAGAGTTATTACAAGAGCAAGCTACACCAGAGAATATCACCCAAGCAGCTATGGAACTGTTAGTTAATCCCAGCCTTAGAGAGCAAACTTTAGCAGATTATGCCCAAATGCGGCGTTGCTTAGGAGATGTGGGAGTATGCGATCGCGCGGCTCAAGAAATTTTGCAAATGGGGTTGGGGAATGAGAAAACAACGAGCGATCGCAGTTGACTTGTTTGCCGGTGCAGGTGGTATGACTCTTGGTTTTGAACAAGCTGGTTTTGATGTCCTAGCATCTGTGGAAATTGACCCCATCCATTGTGCAACCCACGAGTTTAATTTCCCGTTCTGTTCTGTTTTATGCAAAAGCGTTGAAGAGACAACAGGGGAAGAAATTCGCTTCTCGTCGGAGATTGGCGATCAAGAAATTGATGTAGTGATTTGTGGCTCACCATGCCAGGGATTTTCACTAATTGGGAAACGAGCTTTTCATGACCCACGAAACTCTCTTGTATTTCATTTTCATCGGTTAGTTTTAGACTTAAAACCGAAGTTTTTCGTCATGGAAAACGTGCGGGGGATTACAGTTGGTGAACATAAACAAATTCTCAAAACTTTAATTAACGAATTTAAACTTTGTGGTTATCAAGTAGAGGAAAACTACCAAATTTTAAACGCTGCTCATTACGGAGTACCACAGTCTCGTGAGAGATTATTTCTCATAGGAGCAAGAGTTGATGTGGAGTTACCAAAATATCCTCAACCAATTACTCAAAGCGCTAAACCCAATGGTTTAAGCTCTAAACAATTATCTGATCTTCCTGTGAGTCCTACAGTATTAGATGCAATTGGTGATTTACCTGAAATTGAAAAATACCCTGAGTTATTAACAAGAGATTGGGTTGTAGCAGAATACGGAAAACCGAGTAACTATGCTCTGGTGCTGCGTGGTATTAGTTCCTTGGAAGATGATTATGCTAGGATACGCGAGTACGATTCGCGGATTCTTTTCTCAAGTTTCCGAACAAAACACTCCCAGGAAACAGTTAGGCGTTTTCATGAAACTCAACAAGGCGAAAGAGAAAAGATTAGCCGTTTTCATAAACTGCATCCTGAAGGTGTTTGTAATACTTTAAGGGCCGGAACAGACCAATATAAAGGTTCTTTCACCTCTCCAAGACCGATTCATCCCTTCGTACCCAGATGCATTACAGTTAGGGAAGCAGCACGATTACATTCTTATCCAGATTGGTTTCGATTTCATGTAACCAAATGGCATGGATTTCGGCAGGTTGGTAATTCGGTACCGCCATTGTTAGCAAAAGCTGTAGCAGCAGAGATTATTCATAATTTGCAAGCATCACCTTCTAAACCTAGCTTTCGACAGCGGCTAGGAGACGAAAAACTACTACAATTAACTATGTCGCAAGCAGCACAGCTTTATCGCCAACAATTGTGATGCGAGCGCTATTTTTCTAACCCCTATGTCTGACTCTCTAACTCAGTTTTCATCCGTTGTAGGGTGAGATGCATTTGGTCAAACATTTGTTGCGGAGTCACACCAAATTGCCCTAGCTGAGTTTTGAGTTGTTCCACAGTCATTTGTGCCATAAAATCCTCTGACAGCTCGAAACGCTTCATAAAGATGCGATATCGATCCATCATCGCCTCCATTTGCTCAATGAACAGCTTTTTACCTTCAAGGTCAAATTTACCGTAATTGTTGCCAAGCTTGATCAGCGCTTGATAATCTTCAAACAACTGCTTTGCTTCTTGCTGAACTATCTCTGAATCAAAGAATCCCATGTCTTTTAGATTTAACTGAGTGCCGAAACTCAGTAGGTTAATAATTTTTGCCTATACTTTTATTTTAGTCTAGGAGACTTATCCAAGGAACAAGCTTCGGTTTAAGTACGGTTTTCTATCCAAATTTCAACACTTGACCAAACATATGGGAATCTGGCTTGATTTATGAAATTATTTGCATGGGCAGGGAGTAGCTGACAGGTGTAGGTTTTTAATATTTTGCGTTTTGATCGACGCGGGGATGGGGGGACGCGGGGATGGGGAGATGGGGGGACGCGGGGACGGGGGAATGCGGGGATGCGGGGATGCGGGGATGCGGGGAAAGATTTTGGTGGTCAGATCTCTAGCTTTTACCCTTTGGGAAGCCACACTCCGGGTGTTTACAAAAAGTTGGGGATCTAGCAATCCAGTCTACTTTCAAGCTGAACAAGCATGTAATTTTTCACACAACGAGGGCATGAAAATACTTCTTCCCCCCACTCCCTACTCTCTACTCCCAAATTAATATTGACTATTAACACGAAATGTGCTATTAATTGGCATTAATATGAAATAACTAAATAAAAACGTGACTATATCTCCATCACTAAAAAAACCGCGTGTCTTATGGCAGGCGGTTTTCTCACTGTTGATATTTGTATTCATGTACCTGCCTATCCTGGTACTTGCTTTCTATAGCTTTAATGAGTCAGCCTATAGTGCCACTTGGCAAGGATTCACCTTTGAATGGTATCGCAAGTTATTCAATGACGATCGCATTTTATCGGCTTTACAGAACAGTTTGATCGTTGCTGGTTGTGCGGTGGGTATTTCAGCGGTGTTGGGAACTTTGATGGCGGTGGGGTTAGCGCGTCATCAATTTCCTGGTAAGAGTTTGTATCGCGGGGTTAGTTACCTACCATTAATTATTCCTGATATTGCGATCGCAGTGGCTACTCTAGTGATGCTAGCGACGTTTGCCATCCCATTGAGTTTGTGGACAATTGTGGCAGCCCATGTAGTGTTTTGTCTTGCCTATGTGGCACTTGTAGTAGCTTCACGACTTACCAACTTAGATCCCCACTTAGAAGAAGCAGCACTAGATTTAGGCGCTACACCAACACAAGCTTTTATGAAAGTATTATTACCGCAATTAATGCCTGGAATTGTAGCAGGTTATCTGTTAGCTTTTGTTCTGAGCTTCGATGATTTTCTGGTTTCTAGTTTTACTGCTGGTAGTGGTTATAACACCCTGCCGATGGAAATTTTTAGTCGAATTAGAACAGGAGTCAAGCCTGATATTAACGCTCTCAGTGTAATGTTGATTTTAGTATCTGCGATCGCTGCTTTAATCGCCGAACTAATTCGTGCTTCTGGAGAAAAGAAAAACTGAATTCAAAAGGGAACATTAGTATTTTAGAGAACAAGAAACAAAACATATTCTTTTCCCTGTTCCCTTCTTCGATGATACAGATAATTGGTAATAATAATTACGTTCAAAATTAGATTTGGAACTTATTGGTAAATTAGAAAAACTGAGCCAATTGTTACAAATTTCATAGACTTGAATATATTGACGAACTTTAAAGTTTCGCATATGATTTTTTATAGAATAACTATGCGTGCATTTATATCTACTCATATTTAAAACGTCCCAACACAGATAAGTAAATCAATAGAATCTCTTCATTTTTATCCTGATGTGTGGAGAAGTTTTAAACACATAAAGTAGAGCGCAGATAAATAGGGTACAAATTTTCCGAACAAAGTCATATCACAAAAGACTTTCAACCCTATTCTCTGTGATGCTGCTTTAAATAAACATCCGTGTTCGCTTCTCTACATAGCTATTTTCAATTAGATAATTTTGGGGCTAGCTTTGGACAAGATGCTATTTCCTCTTCATTATGCAAATCTGCCAAAATCCCAATTGCTCAAATCCATTTAATCCTGAAAGCAATAGATTTTGCATAAGTTGCGGACAAAGCAACTTTGGCAAGCTTCTCAGGAATCGCTACCGTGTATTGAAACTATTAGGTGAAGGTGGGTTCAGTAGAACTTACGAAACCGAAGATGCAGACAGATTGGATGCCCCTTGTGTCATCAAGCAATTTTTTCCACAAATTCAAGGAACAGGACAACGTACTAAAGCGGCACAATTTTTCAAAGAAGAGGCTTTCCGGTTGTATGAATTAGGAGAAAACCACACTCAAATTCCTAGATTACTAGCTTATTTTGAACAAGGTTCTAGCTTATACTTAGTACAAGAGTTTATTCAAGGACAAACTCTTTTACAAGAAATTCGGCAACATGTATATGACGAAAAACAAGTCCGAGAACTTCTAAGTGATCTATTACCAGTTCTGGAATTTATTCATTCTTGTAATGTTATTCATCGAGATATTAAACCAGATAATATTATTCGTCGGGAAAGTGATGGTAAGCCGGTATTAATTGATTTTGGTGGTGCTAAACAGGTAACACAAACTAGTATAGCGAGACAAGCGACGGTAATTTATACCGTCGGTTATGCACCGACAGAACAAATGGCTGGATTTGCTTGTCACGCGAGCGATTTATATGCTTTGGGTGTAACTTGTGTACGTCTTTTAACTCAATGTTTGCCCTTACAAGATGCCTATGGACAAATTAATGATTCTCTTTATGATGCGATGAATGCTAAATGGTTATGGCACGAACGATTACAAGAAAAAGGTATTACAATTAGTGACGATTTAAATAAAATTTTAGATAAATTACTGAAACATTTACCAAATGACAGATATCAAACAGCGGCAGCAGTTCTCGATGATTTGCAGTCTACAACATCTACGATCGCACCTGTTACTCTCAAAATTCCGACTGTTGCCCAACCGACATCACTACCTCCACCAGAAAAAATCATAATCCCACTACCGCCCTTAGAAAACTTTGAGTTTGATATAGTAACAGTAGACACAGCTGGTAGAGAAGTTAATCGCGATCGCCACAATGCGAAGTTTTTTGCTGAAGAATTGAGTAAAAATGTCGCCCTAGCAATGATATCGATTCCTGGTGGCACATACATCATGGGTTCACCAGAGTCTGAAGGTGATGCCGATGAACGTCCTCAGCATCAAATTACAGTTGAACCTTTTTTCATGAGTAAATACCCCATCACCCAAGCACAGTGGAGAGTTATAGCAGCACTACCCAAAGTTAAACAGAATTTAAATCCTAATCCTTCCAAATACAGAGGTCTAAATCGACCAGTAGAAAGTGTATCTTGGCATGAAGCGGTGGAATTTTGTCTGAGGCTGTCGCAAAAAACTGGACGCGACTATCGTTTACCCAGCGAAGCAGAATGGGAATATGCTTGTCGTGCTGGCACTACCACATCTTTCCATTTTGGTGAAACGATTACCTCTGAATTAGTGAACTGTAGCAGTGATGAAACTGTCGAATCCAAAGGGAGATATCGCAGAGAGACAACAGACGTGGGCAGTTTTCAAGTAGCGAACGCTTTTGGATTATATGATATGCACGGGCAAGTTTGGGAATGGTGTGCTGACCCATGGCATAACAACTATAATGGCGCACCAACTGACGGTAAAGTTTGGCAGTTGGGTGGCGACTTTAACCGTCGAGTGCTACGGGGTGGTTCTTGGAGTTTCAGCGCCGAACTTTGTCGCAGCGCCAGCCGTAGCTGGAATGAGTCAGATGGGGGGTTGAGAATATGTGGCTTTCGCGTGGCATTTAATGAGTGCTGATTGGGGACTGGGGATTGGGGATTGGGGACTGGGGAAGATTAAGCCCCATTCCCAATCCCCTGCTACTTACGAGTTACGTTAACTGGGTTGGTGACAACCACATTTGGATCAAGATCATCGCCTGTGTAATATACGTAATCAAAAGCACCTTTGTCGCCAAGAACACTAGCACGCAAAAAAAGACCACTCCAACGAGCAATAGTTTCTACTGCCACATCTTGATTCAGGGTAGAGTTAGTAGGGTCTGGTATTGCTCCTACAGGACTATTGGTATTGGTTATACCAAAATGATTTACACCAGAAATACTAATCAACGCTTTGGGGGGACTTTGAATATTTTTGTAGGTTCCTTCAGCCCTATAAGGAAGTGCCCTATTATCTAAAGTTCCTTGTAATAGGGCAATGGGAATTCCAGAATTGTTGATGGTGATAAACTTGTCTTTACTATCGCGGAGATTTGCTCCAAAAAATGCTCCAGCTACAAGTTCCTTGGGACGTTTGAAGTCACTTTCACATAGAGAAAGAGACTTGACGCAGAGGTTGCCAATTGCAGATAATCCTACAGCACCGCCGAAAGAGTGTCCAAGCAAAGCTAGTTTTCGTGTGTTGACTTTACCTGTCACAGGTGAACTAGATTTGAAATTTTCTTTCACCATTTGTTGTAAAACGGCATTAATTTCGGAAGTTTGAGGTAAAAGTGCTTTTTTACCCAAACGTGGAACGTAGCGATCGCTATTCGGTACAACCACTATAAATCCATAGCGAGCTACTATGCTGGCAAAATCTGAATAATTCGCTTTATCCACAAGTGCGCCTTGCAACAACAACACTACAGGAAACGAATATTTGCTAGTTTTCAAGTCTTTGGGGTTGGGATAGTAAATGTCTGCTGAATGCTTACTAGCGGAGATTGTAGTTTGATAGCTAGCCACATCTTTAAATATTGGAGACGGATTAAAAGTTGCAGCAATTAGCGTTTCACTGACACCTAACACAATCATTGCTGCACTAGCAGAAGCTACAGAAAATGCTTTGAAGTTAATCACATCCATTACTTTTTTCTTCCTATTAGAACAACCTCTCCACTCCCCACCTCAGCAAATAATTTCATGAATCAAGCCAGCTTTAACTATATGCACCCATCACTTTTATTTATCATTTAGACAAAAAAGAATATTTGATTCTATCTTTTAATGAGCGTAAATTAAAAGTCATGAGGTCAAAGACAAATTGAAGTAACGCCAGAGGTGCAATATGAATCCAGTAAACAGAGTATCACCAAGCGATGTCAATGCAAACATAGTTCAAAAATTAGATGCAGACAACACTACTGAAAAAATAACTCGTGGTCAGCGTCTTGCGGATAAACTAGCATCACAAGTAGGTTCTTGGGGATTTTTGATTGGTCAAAGTGCCGTATTAGCTGGGTGGGTTGGCTTAAATGTAATGCCTGGAGTTCCCCATTGGGACGAGTCACCATTCATGATGCTAAATTTGGTGTTTTCATTTGCTTCAGCCTACACAGCACCAGTTGTGTTGATGAGTCAAAACCGTCAGTCTGAAATTGACCGCAAAAAAGCTGAAAAGAACCATAAAGTCAACTTAGAATCTGGGCAACATATTGAACTGTTGCATGAAAAATTAGATGATTTGCACTCCAAGCAGCTAGAAGAACTAACCCTAATTATCAAACAACAGCAGCAGACTTTGAATGAGTTAAGAGTAAGTTTAGTACCTGCATCTAAAGCAATTAAACAAACAAAAGTTAGCCTGATGCCAGGACTCAATTTTCAAATAAACAGTGATCAATTCCCCAAGATGAACTCTGCAAACAAACCCTTCGACTTTACCCAACCGATTGGTGACAATCACAAAGTTACTGAGAAACTGGTGCGTAGTCGTGTAGAGTAGGTTAAGGCAGCGTTTTGATGATTGCGATCGCCTGAAATTTAAATTCTCTCATCAAAACTATCTTTTGAGTATTTTGAAAACAAAAAGCATTTGCTTTAACCAAATAATTGAATCATGCTGAAAATGTTATTTTCTTAATTAGAGCATTGGCAAAAATAAGAGCATTATGAAAGTTTTCAGAATAGTCGTGGTTGCTTTAGTCCTTTTGTTTAACTTAGTAATTATCCAGCCCTCTTTGGCAGATGATCAACCACTTTCTTCCATTAGTCATCCTAGCTACGCAGTAGGTCAAAAAGTCGTCTGGCTTTATAAAGCTCGTGCAGATTCTAACGATATTCAAAGAATTCCTGCCGAAGTGGTCAAAATAGGCTCCAAGAAACTGCAAATCAAAGTACGCAAAAACGATAACGAATTTGTTAATCGTTGGGTAAATTTAGACAAGCTGGAAAATTCGCACCAAATTAAAGAATAGAGAGCGCTAAAAATAGTAACGTAGGTTTGGTCAAATAAATTTAATCCTAATGGTAGATGGCAAAAAATATCATTTATTAATCACCTTTGATTAGTAGACTTCTTGCAAAAATACTTGAACCGTCAGAGACTCAAGTCTCTGCCTAA
>NZ_JCACKM010000212.1:0-9370 GCF_059505385.1 Desmonostoc vinosum | reverse complement strand
GCCTGCGGAGGGAAACCCTCCTTTACTCGCTGTCTCACCGTGTAAGCGCGTCCCCACGTCAACCAAAACGCGAAATCTAAAAAACTTACCCATAAGAGTTCCTCCTGCCCCCCTCAAGTAGATAAACCAGGTAGTGGTAGGGTGAACCAGAAAGTTAAGCCTTGCTTGGGATTGGTGGTGACGCCAATTTCGCCACCGTGGGCTTTGATAATTTGGCGGCAAAGATACATTTTCAAACCAATGCTTGTAGAGCATCGGTCTTGGGGATCGCGGACATATAAATCGAAGAGGCGATCGCATTCTGAGTTACTCATTGCTATACCATTATCTTGAATCTGAGTCCGAATCATGCCCGCTTCAACATTGGCTGTCACAGTAAAGTTTAATCCTGGTGGATTGTGTTGCAAACTATGAGTTAAAAAACTTACCATTACTTTCTTTAATCTGGTTGCATCGACCATTATCAGTGGTAAATCTTCAGGAATTAAGTCATTTAATGTTGCTTGGTTTTGTAATAGTATTGGTTGCAATCCAGTGATAGTTTCCTTCAATAGCGTCCCATACTGAACCAATTGGCTATTAATAGCAAGACCATCTTTTTCACAGGAATTAATTTCTAGTAATGAGTTAATCATTGTCAGTTGACGGTCATTGCCTTGAATCATCCGCTCAACAATCGAGTTAGGGACGGGAATTGGGGATGAGGGGGATGAGGGGGATAGGGTAGTAGACTCTTCCATATCCCCGCGTCCCCGCGTCCCCGCGTCCCCAGTCCCCAGTCCCCAGTCCCCAGTCCCCAGTCCCCGCGTCCCCGCGTCCCTACTCGCTACTCCCTGATTTACCAGATTCTGTAGCACCATCAAGTTACCCATCACCGAGGTTCGTAATTCGTGAGCGATTGTATGCAAAACAACATCTTTTAAGCGGTGCAATTCTTCGACTTCTTGTATTTTTTGCTGCAATTGTGCTGTACGTTCTTGTACTTGGTGTTCTAGATTAGTGTTAAGTTGTGCTAGTTCTTGATAAATCATGCTCTGCTGAATAGCGATCGCTACTTGTTCTGACATCTGCTGTAGTAGGTCGATTTCTATAGGTTGCCAATTACGTGGCCCTGAGCATTGATTCGCAATTAAGGCTCCAAATAAGTCCTCACCTAACATGATTGGTACAGCTAAAGTAGCTCTGATCTGAAATTTTTGAAAATGCGCTCTCACTTTGGGAGACAATGTGATTTTGGTAATATCTTCAACAACTCGCTCTCGATGTTTCTTTAAGGAGTTTTTCAACTCTTGTAGATAAGTTTCATCATTGGTAGACCAACCAGAAATAGAAGGGTAATTTGGGTCTACTGATTCTGCCAAAGTTCGGGGGCCTAAATTGGCATTATCTAAACCAATAAATACTCGATCTACCTGTAAAAATTGTCTCACTTCTGTGACAGTAGTTTGCAAAATTTGGTCTAGTTGCAGGGAAGACCGAATTCGAGATAATGTTTGCGCTAGTAAGCGATCGCGCTGTGCGCTCAGGCGTAATTTTGCCTCTACTTGCTTACGTTCTGTGATGTCGTGATGGACTGATAATATGCATGAAATTCCATCTAGATCTATGACTTCGGCTGATACCAGTGCTATGATAATTTCCCCAGATTTCTGGCGAAATTCCATCTCTAAATTCCTAACAACTCCTTGGGCTTGTAAACTCTGCAATAATTTGTGGCGATCGCTTTGATTTACCCAAATATTTAACTCAAAAGCAGTTTTCCCAATTGCTTGCTCTGGCTCATATCCAGAAAGTTCAACAAATCCGTCATTAACTTCTATAAAGCGTCCTTCTTGGAGTGTGCTAATAGTAATAGAATTGGGACTACAACTAAAAGCTTTAGAAAACTTTTGTGCTAGGTTGTGGAGAGTAACTTCTGCTTGTTTACGTTCTGTGATATCGCGGACAATTGCTAATATTTCATCCTCACCGCTAACTACCAAACGCGCCTCATAATCTCTGAGTCCTAATGGTGTTGGTAGTTGATATTCGCAAGTTTGCAAAGTTCCAGAATCCAAAGTTTTAGCGATCGCTTCTTGACCTATCGCTGCCACATCAATTGGTAAAATCTCCCACATACTTTTACCAACTACTTCTTCTCTAGAAAAAGTAACATTTGCTCCTTCGGTTTTTAAGTCTAAATACTTACCATCGCGGCTGATGCGAAACATTAGATCAGGTATAGCATCCAAAATTGCTTGATAGCGTGCTTCACTCTCTTGCAGCTTTTCTTCTGTTCGTTTTTGGTCTGTAATATTCATAACCAAGCCATTCCAGAGAAAGTCACCGTTAGCTTGTCGTTCTGGCTGGGAAGTACCTTTAAGCCACTTGATACCGCTAGGTGTGATGATGCGACCTTCCCAAAGCCAAGGTGAAAAAGTAGTTTTAGAAATAGCTATGGATTCAACCAAGCTTGGCAAATCCTGTGGATGAATAAGTTTATACAGTTCCTGAAAGTCCGATTGTAAAACTTTTGGTTCTAATTCACACAAATCTTGACAATTACAACTAATATAAATGACAAAAAAAGAACCATCCTGCCGTTGCAAAACTTGGAAAATCGTCCCCGGCAAATTGAGAGCAATATTAGAAAGCAGATTGATAGCCTCTTGCTGACAATCTGGGATCCGCAGCGATCTTAAAGTTTCATCCACTCTTTGATCCTTTGATACACAAGCTACTGATGTATAATTAGACATCATAACCAGTTTGGCTGTTTTTATTTTGTGGGCATAGCCATTTAAACTAAGCTAACCTCTGCTTTCAGGGTATATTCCATCAACTAACATCGCATTCACCCAATAGGGTGAACTAATATTTGAATTTGGAATGAAGTGACGTCACCTACAGTCATATCAAACTTCTCACCTTCGAGCAATTTTTAGTCGAGTCTGGGGAAATAGCTTAGATGCTGTTTGAAACGTCTAATTTAATACCAGCCCTGGCGATTAGAAATCGCCTAAAAGTTTTCAAACATCCTCTAAATGCGGGCATTTATCGCAGGCAAAGAAGATTTTGAACATTTTATACTAATTCTAAAAAAGAATGCGACAAATGTAAACTTTGAAACCGATCTAAATCTGGATTTCTTAATGCGCGAATGTGCGAATTTTGAATTGGTACTAGCTATTAAACTTTCGGCAATATCATCTTCATCCGAGTAGAGTTTGAATGTATATCATTGTGCAGATATATTACTGATAAATAGAAGGTTAAGATATCGCACAATACAGTGCTACACAAGTTTCAACAGTCGCCATTTCAAAGGGATGTAGAGGTATGGGGGTATAGAAGACCCACGCTTCAAAGCCTGGGATTGAAAACTTAGATGCCTTTCCCTCACACCCTTATACCCCTAGTTTTTGTAATGGCGTGAAAAAGCTGAAACCTGCTATTTGTGCGAGGCTAAAAACTCTATAGAAATATGCAAAACGATTCTGGAAAAACAACTTCTATTTGGATGACAACGGCAGCCATGCTAGACGAAGGTGTTCTTGGCGAAAACCTTCATGCAGATGTGTGTGTTGTGGGTGCGGGGATGGCGGGTATGTCAACAGCCTATATGCTTAGCCGTGCAGGTAAGTCTGTGGTAGTGCTAGATGATGGTGCTATTGGTGGAGGACAGACTGCAAGAACAACAGCGCATTTATCAAATGTGTTGAGTTATCGCTACTACGAATTAGAGCAAATGCACGGCCAACGCACTTTAAGCAAGCCGCTTACATTACCTTTGTAATTGGTGTAAAAGTACCTCGCGGTTCTATTACTAAAGCACTGTACTGGGATACACTCGACCCATATCATTATGTACGACTGCAAAACATCGACGATCAATATGATGTGCTAATTGTCGGTGGTGAAGACCACAAAACAGGACAAGCCAATGATGCTGATGCACGGTATGCTGCTTTGGAGGTTTGGACGCGAGAACGTTTCTTGATGGTGGAAGAGATTCTGTTTCGTTGGTCAGGTCAGGTGATGAATGCTGATGATGGCATTGCCTATATTGGGAAAAATCCGTTTGATGAGGAAAATGTTTACATCGTCACGGGTGATTCAGGTTTAGGGATGACTCATGGAGCGATCGCTAGCATTCTTTTAACTGATACAATTTTAGGGCGAAAGAATACTTGGGCTGAAGCTTACGACCCATCGCGGATTAAGATTGGTGCAGTAGGTGATTTTGTTTCTGAGAATCTCAACGTTGCTGCTCAATATTTAGATTGGCTAACACCAGGAGAAATTGATTCTGTCGAAAAAATTGCGCCAGGTACAGGTGCAGTAGTGCGGCATGGTTTGACGAAATTAGCTGCCTACCGAGACGAAAACGGTATTTTGTGCGAGCATTCCGCCGTTTGTACCCATCTTAATTGTATAGTTGCTTGGAACTCTTCTGAAAAAACCTGGGATTGTCCCTGTCATGGTTCACGGTTTAATGTTCAAGGCAAAGTGATAAACGGCCCAGCAATTAATGCCCTTGCACCTGTGAATACTGAAAAAAGAATGTGACAGACAAACCATTGTAGAGACGAGCTTTAGAAGTACCTCCGCCAACTAATAGTTTATATCATTAGTTTTGAGTAGTTAATGGTGGTCAGATATCCGACTTTTTCATAAAGCCCGGTATCTTGCAGCTTTTCATCATTAATAAAACAGATCATTAGTGTTTCTTGGAGTGGGCAATACCCACTTTTTTATTTTCAACAAATTGAGAAATATAATCAATATTAGTTAAAGATTGTGTACAGATGCAGCATTACTGCATGGGTTTTTGCTCAATTGTCTGTATAAAAACTATAAGTTTATTATTAAAATCTCTCTGCATTCTCGCGTATTTCTATCTCCGGTCAGCCAAACAATAAGCCTTTAAAGGGACATGCTGTGACTCTTCAGTCAGATGAACGCAGATTTAAAAGACCTTAAACCTGTGAATTTAGTTTTTGTTTCTGAAAAAAATTCCAGATATTGCATTGAATAATACCATAATTGTTGATGTTTCCCCTAAAATACTCAGGTGCATGTCCCAAACCATAGCCCACACGTTTTTGCGCTTAAAACCCTATATACTAAGATTTGACTTTGAGAAAATTGAGAGTTTTGTTAATTGTGATACCTAAAACTACTAATTTTTAGATGAAATTCTAGTGTATCTATAGTTTTTAAGGTTTAGTCAAAACTATATCCAGTATCATCAAAAAACTGCCAACTTCATGTGGTGCAAAAATCAAGAGGGGAGTGAAAACATGGATTTACGTAGAGATGCATTGCAAATCCTTAAAGAAACTAGCCGGACTTTTTATATCCCAATTAGTCTTTTACCGCCAGGCTTACAGGAAGCAGTTGCATCAGCATATTTGTGTATGCGTGCCATTGATGAAATAGAAGATCACCCAAAACTAGATAACCATACGAAAACGAAGTTACTACGAACGATTAGCTTAACATTACAAGCCGGAGTGGATGGCTTTGCAGTAGATGCATTCTCTGCTGGATTTAGTGGGTATGAGAATTCCTTAGAAGAAGTGAGCGTGCGGATCAGGGAATGGTCAATATTAGCACCTGAAACCATTGCACCTCGAATTTGGGATGCTACTGCCGCTATGGCAGATAGGATGGCTCACTGGGCAGAAATAAACTGGAAAATTTATACAGAATCTGACTTGGATTGTTATACATTTGGGGTTGCTGGCGCGGTAGGATTGTTGCTCTCAGATTTATGGGCTTGGTATGATGGTACGCAAACAAACCGGACTCAAGCAATTGGGTTTGGTCGTGGTTTACAAGCAGTAAACATCTTGCGTAACCACAATGAAGATTTAGGACGCGGTGTGGACTTCTTTCCTGAAGGTTGGAGTGCAATAGATATGCAAGAGTATGCACGGCGTAATCTAGCACTAGCAGAAGCTTACACTCAAGCACTTCCTACGGGGCCGGCTTTAGATTTTTGCCAAATACCCTTAACTTTAGCTCATGGTACTCTAGATGCTTTGGCAAATGGTAAAGAAAAACTCAGCCGCAGCGATGTGGTTGCACTCATTGAACAGTTGATTGGTGTGAACTTAAAAGCTAGCTAAGTATTCAGTGGTCAGTGAATTAAACTCAGCTGAGGTGCCTTGCACTAGACGCGGGGACGCAAAGATGCAATTTGAATGACTAGCTTACTAGTAACTGACCACTGATATTTCAACTTCGCTCAGTACAAGTAACTGATACTTCTTTTGTCAAAGACGCTACGCGTAGCTTGCTACCGCGTAAGGGTACGACTTCGCTCAGTACAAGTAACTAATAACTGAACACTGACTAAAAATTATGAAAAAAACTTTATTCCTTAGTCCTCCTTCATTTGATGGATTTGATGGTGGTGCGGGTTCTCGATACCAAGCTAAGCGCGAAATTACTTCCTTTTGGTATCCTACATGGCTGGCACAACCTGCCGCTTTGGTTCCAGGCAGTAGGCTAGTAGATGCTCCTCCCCATAATCAGACTGTGGAGGATGTGCTACAAATTGCTCAAGATTATGAGTTAGTAATCATGCACACTAGCACACCCTCATTGACTAATGATGTCAAGTGTGCTGAGGCAATCAAGGCGGCAAATCCAGATGTGCAGATTGGTTTTGTTGGGGCACATGTGGCAGTACTTCCACAAGAGACACTACAAGATAATCCAGTTATCGACTTTGTGTGTCGTAATGAATTTGACTATACCTGCAAGGAACTAGCCCAAGGTCAAGCTTGGGAAGAAATCAAAGGTTTGAGCTACCGGGACAAGCATGGTAGTATTCGCCACAATGAGGAACGCGCATTGATTCATGATTGGGATGCTATGCCCAGCGTTCTGCCAACTTATGCCCGTGATTTGGATATCACAAAATATTTCATTGGCTACTTATTGCATCCCTACATTTCCTTTTACACTGGGCGTGGCTGTCCAGCAAAATGTACGTTTTGCTTGTGGCCGCAGACAATTGGCGGTCATCTTTATCGCCATAAAAGCCCCGAAGTTGTGGGACGTGAGATGGTAGAGGCCAAAGCCATCTTTGGTGACAAAGTACGGGAGTATATGTTTGATGATGATACCTTTACGATTGACAAACATCGAGCGATCGCCATTAGCGAACACATGAAGCGACTCAAGCTCACCTGGAGCTGCAACGCCCGTGCCAACTTAGACTATGATACCCTCAAACAGTTACGTGACAACGGTTTACGATTGCTGCTTGTCGGTTTTGAATCTGGGAATCAGGAAATTCTCAACCGCATCAAAAAAGGCATCAAGCTAGAAGTAGCGCGGGAATTTATGAACAATTGCCGCAAACTCGGTATTACTGTTCATGGTACTTTTATCATCGGGTTGCCTATTGAAACCAAAGAAACCGTAGAAGAGACAATTCGCTTTGCTTGTGAATTGAGTCCGCATACAATTCAAGTTTCCATCGCTGCGCCTTATCCTGGCACAGAACTTTATGAACAAGCCAAAGCCAACGGTTGGTTTACGAACCAATCTTTAGTCGCTAACTCTGGTATTCAAACCTCCACACTGCAATATCCCCATCTTTCCAGCGCTGAAATTGAGGATGCAGTTGAGCGTATGTATCGTAAATTTTACTTCCGTCCTCAAGCCATCATTCCAATTGTGCGAGAAATGCTCACAGACAGACAAATGTTAGTACGTCGCCTTCGTGAAGGTGGGGAGTTCTTCTCGTATTTGAAAGAACGTCGCACTCAAGCAGAGGCACACGCACAATCGATTTAGCAATGTTTTTTGGGGAATTGATTATTTCTCCCTCATCCCCCTCATCTCCCTCATCTTCCCCTCATCCCCATGCCCCACGCCCGTTGCTTAATTATCAATGGTGATGACTTCGGTTTTTCTCGCGGTGTAAATGAAGCTATTATTACAGCGCATGAAAAAGGTGTGCTAACTAGCACTAGTTTAATGGTCAGTGGTGATGCTGCTGATGAGGCGATCGCTTTGGCTCGAACTCATCCAAATTTGGGTGTCGGTTTACACTTAGTTTTAGTGTGTGGTCGGTCAGTTCTACCACCTGAGCAAATTCCCCATTTGGTTGACTCTGAGGGGAATTTTCCAGATAGCCCCCTACAAGCTGGGTTACGCTATCAATTCCATCGCGCTGCCCGTGAGGAACTACGCCAAGAAATTCGCGCCCAGTTGACAAAGTTTCGTGAGTCTGGGCTGCACCTTTCCCATGTAGACGGGCATTTGCATTTACATGTCCATCCTGTGGTGTTGGGTATTTTGGTGGAGTTAGCACAGGAGTTTGAGATTAAGTTTATCCGTCTGCCAGCTGAAGAACTGGGAATGAATCTCAAATTTGACCGTGGTGGTTTATTAACTAAGCTGGTTTGGTCGGGTGTGTTTGGCAGGCTACGCGACTATGGTGAGGGTTTGCTGAAATCTCAGGGTATTAGTTTTGCTCATCGGGTTTACGGGTTATTGCAAACTGGTAGTGTGACTGAGGAATATTTACTTGGTCTGATTCCTCAAATTCAAACAGATTTGGTAGAGATTTATTCTCATCCTGCAATAGTTAGGGATGGGGAACCGTTGAATGGCCCTCTAGGGGCAGGTGCTGAAGAATTTACTGCTTTGTTAAGTGAACAAGTGCGGGAGGTGCTGATGGCTAACGGTTTTGAGTTAACAAACTATGTGAGGTCAGTTTATCTCACGCAGAAACGCAGACAGCATGAGTGAGATTATTTATTTTGATGGCGAGGCGTGTTGTTTCAAATCCTGTAGAGAACAGACTTCTAAGGCTCTAGCATGGGTAGCTGTGAGAACAACAGGAGGGGCAGCGCTAGCCTCAAAGGCTTCTTGCCAGCGAGAGGCACACAAACACCAGCGATCGCCCGGCTTCAATCCAGGAAAATTATAATCAGGGACAGGTGTACTCAGGTCGTTACCGCGTGATTTGGTGAACTCTAGGAATTCTGTTGTGACTTGGGCACAAATGACGTGTACTCCAAAATCTTGACCACCTGTATTGCAGAATCCATCACGATAATATCCTGTCATGGGAGAAGTGCAGCAAACCTCTAAGTCTGTGCCTAGTACATTTTTAGCCTCTGCCATAAAAACCTCGCTGTGCCTTTTACATATAGGTTAACGCTGACTGGTGCGATCGCTCTTCTATCGCTTAGCATACAACAATCCCAAATAATTGATTAACCTACAACTAGCACTTTTAGGCACAAGCAACAAATAGAAAAAATACCTCTTTCCCCATTCACTTATATCGATTGAAATGTGAACAACTTGACACTCTCCGGGCTAAAGCCACGGAGATTCTTAAGACATTGCTGCCTTAATA
>NZ_JCACKM010000211.1:0-9487 GCF_059505385.1 Desmonostoc vinosum | reverse complement strand
GGGTGGGCATCTTGCCCGCCCTAATTATGCAAGTTATATGTGGAACAGCTTAGACGCCGAGTTTGTAGCCAAGGTAATCCCAGGATAATTTCTGTGACGTACCCGACTCTGATGCTTACGCATACAGCGCGGGATGAATTTTTGGTTAAGCTAAATTCAGAACCTGCGATCGCTTCTACAGTAAACTCATCAAACTCGCCTTGGATCATATCCGACCACAAACTCCAGTTTCATTGAGTTTGAAAGTAAAAAATCGTCCCTGTGGGTGTTTTTCATGTGCTTTTTGGGCTGCTACTAAACTATCTGGATCGATGAAGTAGTCGCCGCTATTTGGTTCAATGACAATAAACCAGTTATAGTGCTTCTCTATTAACTCTGGGCGAAGTCTGTCAAAAATTGGGCGACAACGTTGCTGAAAGGCTTCTAGTTCGGCTTGGCGTTTAGCTTGTTCCTCTGGAGAGATTGTACGCTCTGAAAATAGTCTTCCCCGACGGGATTGGCGATGAGAATTTAGTTGTGTCATAGCTGAGTTTTTTGAGATTTTCTTTTAAATATATCATAAATCTGCTAATGATTTGTAGAGCTATTATAGAAAGCCATCGCTCTAATTTATTGCAGGCGATCGCTTGATTTTATGACTTTAGAAATATCAAATATATTAAGTATTCACTGTAGTTAAGTGCTTGGTAATTAAATTGACTGGCCCAGAACAATAAACGCATAATTCATTGGCAATCTCAACAGCTTCTTTAGGATTTTTATCCAAATACATTGCTGTTAAAGCAAAGTGCTGACCTGCTCCAATAGCACTAAATTCATTAATTTTTTCTACTAAATAACTGTTACTAATCCGAAAAATCTCTCCCTCCAAACCAATTAAATAACTATTTTTTCTGCCAAAATTATCATCTTTTTTCTTTGCCCAACCATAAAACTCAACAACAAAATCTAGAACTGCTTCAACTGTAGGTGCAGATGGCTTATGATTTCTTGCAAATATTTGCATAAAACTCAACTCCATCACATAACCCACACTACCGATAATCATGTCATTTACTTCAAACAACTTACCTTGCTCATCTCCAGTGACGCGAGAGTTTTCTGTCAAATAGCCACTAACTCTAATACTATCGGCGGCAAACTCTAATTTATCAGAATATTTTTTAGCTGCAACAACGCTCATAATCATTAAAGTTACAAAATGTCACATACATTTTAACTACTTTTTAGCGATCTGCTTAATAAAGCCTATTTTTTCTTAATTAATCTGGATTTTTCAGATGGGTTAATCTTCTCAGCCAAAAAGTTATAGGGAAAAGTACTCTCCAAAAGTGTAGATAGTCAACAACCAGCACTTATCTTTATTCATAACTGCAACAATAGACTACTAGAAGTATATTTACGTTAAGTAAATGTTCAAAATGCGAAAACTTCTAGCAAAATAAGATTACAAGTTTTAGCTAAGCTTACTGTTGCTAGCAACTCAATAAATTGTCTTTGGTGTGGTTTGGGTAGTGTGTGACTCACAACTAGACTTGCTTACCTATGGACATTGTGAGGTGAGAATATGGACGCTAACAGACTCCTGAATTTATATGCATCAGGAGAACGGAGTTTTAATAGAGCAAATCTGCATCAAGTAGACCTGAGTGAAGCTGATTTGAGGGGTGCAAATTTAGCTGAAGCTGACCTGAGTGGAGCTGATCTCAGTCAAGCTAACTTGAGTGGATGTAACCTCAGTCGAGCTAATCTGACTGATGCAGAATTAAGTAGAGCCAACTTGAGTGGCGCCAACTTGAGTGAAGTCAATTTGATAGGTGCAGACCTAATTAAAGTCAACTTAGAAGGAACTAACCTGAGTCGTGCAGATTTGCGGAGTGCAAATTTAGTTCAAGCTAATCTGCTGGGTGCAAATCTCAGTGAAGCAGAAATGAGCGGAGCAGATTTAACTGAAGCTAATCTGAGAAAAGCAAATTTGATTGGCAGCAATATCAATGAAGCAGAGCTAAATGGTGTAGATTTAGCAGAAGCAATCATCACTGAACAAGAAGTAATCGGAGGAGTTTTACATATAGGTTCGTCCCACAAATGGATAACTTGGGCTGGTAGTTAATGATGTTCTCAAATAGTGGTTCTCCTGTGAATCGAACACAAGAAGGGGCACAACAGAACAGTTGTTGTGCCCCTTAACTTTGAAGAAACATTGCTGAGTAAGGAGTGAAAAATAAACATACTCTTGCAAAACTACTCGATACGAGAGTACACAGGAGGTTTACCGCCACAAAAGCTAAAACAAGTAGTTGATTATATCCAAAACAACAGCTATAAGACTTTTTCAGCAAGCCCTAACCATGGTTCATAGGGCGTTGCTTGCCAATAATTTTTAGTAAACCAAAGGTGTTATACCACGCATTTGACGTAAAGAATTTATACAAGCAGCACAGTCGCAGCCAAACAAAGTAATTGCCATATCGCTTTCTTCGTCATTGAACTCTAGCATGGGAGCATCTTCTTGAGAGAACTCAACTTCGCGCTGATAGGTAGGAATTTGAGCTAATACTGAAGCTCTAGCACAAACTAGGCCCACTTTATGTTTATTGCGGATGCAGGATAAGCGGTCTTCTGTGGTTGTAGCTTCTTTTTGTGGCTCTATAGCTTGTGCTTGATTGAGCATCACTCCCATAGACAAAAGAGAGCTAAGCAGTACAGGGCTAGAAAGCAAACTAAATATAAATTTATTCATGTGTTTCCTTGAAAAACTATCTTGGATGCCCAGATTCCCCGATTAAATATTACAGTTCATGTAATGTCTATCAGGAATAATAACCTGTTGTCTGTTAATGTGCATTAAGCGTGCAGCATATTTCTGCTCAATAAAGCTAGGAATCAGGATATACAAGACTCCTGAATCAGGAATTTTGTTTCAATATGCGGTTGCAGGCAAACAATGTCACTCAATGAGGGTCTATTGAGCTTGGGTCATGCGACAGTAGGCAATTCACAGCGGATAGCTTCTTCGATTATGAGGCGATCGCCTCCTCAATTTTCTGAAATTGCCTGACTTAATCGCCGCACTCCTGCTTGAATTTGCTGCTCGTTGAGGTCAGCATAACCTAAGATAAATTCGCTACTAGGGCTATCTTTTAAATAGTTGGAATGAGCAGCAGCAAACCCCACGCCAACCTCAACCGCGCGTTGGATGATTTCTCCATCACTGAGGTTTGTATGTATTTTAATCATCAAATGCATTCCCGCATTTTCCCCGATAATTTGCACTTTTTCACCAAAATAGGCAAATAAAGACTCCACTAGAGTTTGCCGTCGTTGGTCATAGAGCGATCGCATCCGTCGGATATGACGTTCCAAATGTCCTTCGGTAATAAAATCTGTCAGGGCGTACTGTTCTAATAAACTCGATTGACGATCTGCCAGCCATTTGGCGCGGGTAAATACGTCTACCAAATTATCTGGCAATACTAAATAACCCAAACGCAGAGCCGGGAAGAATACTTTGGAGAATGTACCCACATAAATCACTGAATTGCCTTGATCTAATCCTTGCAACGCCGGGATGGGACGCTCACCATAACGATATTCACTATCGTAGTCATCTTCAATAATCATCGCTCCTGAATTCTGCGCCCAAGCTAGCAGTTCTAATCTTCTGGGCAGAGATAGCAGCGCCCCTGTGGGAAATTGGTGTGATGGAGTCACGTAGATAAGTTTAATGTTAGGAATTATACCCCTTGTCAAACTGCTGACCACCAAACCAAATTGATCCACACTCACAGGAAACAAACAAGCTCCTTGCGCTAAGAAAACCCGTCGCGCCCCTAAATAACCAGGATTTTCGACAGCTATCCAATCACCCTGATCAATCAGTAGACGCGTGATTAAATCCAGTCCTTGCTGCGAGCCGCCAACAATCACGATTTGCTCTGCACTACATTGTACTGCCCTAGAACGAGCTAGATAATCAGCGATCGCCTCCCGTAGCGGTCGATATCCCATGGAACTATTGGTATAATCAAGCACGTCAAGATTAGCAAGACAATGGCGAGACAGCAATTTACGCCACAAGTTAATGGGAAATTGATCATATGCTGGTCTTCCGTAGCTAAAGTTAATTTGTGCTTCCAACTCTGGTAGACGTGAAAAGGCGCGGTCTGTCAAACTCTGACCATAGGCTGATAAAGGTATGGATGAACTAGTTGCTGATGGTGTTGATGTAATTGGTGCAACCCTTAACAAGTCATCAGGAAGTTGGTGAGCGACAAACGTCCCCGAACCTACAATTGTTTCTAGATAACCTTCACTGAACAGTTGGTCATAACTTTGAATGACAGTGGCGCGAGAGATACCAAGAGATTGAGAAAGCGATCGCGTCGAAGGAAGCCGCTGTCCTGGCGCTAATCTTCCCGATAAAATCGCTCGCCGCAATTCTTCATAAACTTGGCGATGCAGTGGTAAGGACGCTTGCGGGTCAATGGTGATCACAAAATCCATTACGGGTAGGGAATGGGGAATAGTGGTAAAACTTGTCTTTACCAATGCAATCACAAGAGTATCAACTTCTATCCCCGTTAGGGTAATTAAACCTAAAGTGGACTGGTATTTTAGTGCAAAATTGGCCATTGCATCATTCCACTTTGATTATTACTCTAGCGATGTAGGGTTAAAAATTTCCGACTCATGCATCAACAGGAACAAAAAATAACCGCATTTCCCCCTAGCCAAAAAACGACTATTAAGCGAATACCTCAGCGGGGAAGTTATCAGAGTGACACGATATATGACATTTTGGATGAAGGATTAGTTTGTCATGTAGGCTTTGTGTTTGATGGACAACCTTTTGTCATCCCCACAGCCTATGGTCGAGTTGATGATATTTTATACATTCACGGTTCGCCAGCCAGTCGAATGCTAAAATCGCTCCAGCAAGGAATTAATGTCTGTATCACAGTGACTTTACTTGATGGTTTAGTACTGGCGCGATCGGCGTTTCACCACTCGATGAACTATCGCTCTGTAGTAATATTTGGGACAGCAACACTCGTACAAAATACTGTAGAGAAGTTAGCTGCCTTGAAAGCATTTACAGAACATGTGATTGCTGGACGTTGGCAAGAAGTGCGATCGCCTAATCAAAATGAATTAGCAGGCACTATAGTATTATCTTTACCAATAGTAGAAGCCTCAGCGAAGGTTCGCACGGGTGGGCCTCTTGATGCTGAAGCCGATTATCAATTACCTGTGTGGGCTGGAGAAATTCCCTTAAAGCTCAGCGCTACTACACCTATACCCGATTCACGATTGGATACAGAAATTGCACTTCCCGCTTATGTCAGTCACTACAAGCGATCGGCATTTATGTCTTGCTAGATAGTCACAGAAGCAATAGGCTAAGGAGATGGGAAATGGGAAATCTGCCAACATCAAAACAGTAAAGCCCACAACGAGGAGATAAAAATATCTCTTCCCCACTCCCCACTCCCCACTCCCTACTCCCCATTTTCTAGCTAGACAGTCTATGGCTAAACTTTTTGACTGTATTACAGAGGAACTGCAAAAATTTATCACTACCCAACACCTTTTCTTCGTGGCTACTGCACCCTTAAGTTCCACGGGACACATTAACTTATCTCCCAAAGGTCTAGACTGCTTTCGTATTCTTTCTTCCCATCGAGTCGCTTACCTAGATCTCACAGGTAGTGGAAACGAAGCATCAGCCCATCTGCAAGAAAATGGGCGAATTACCTTTTTATTCTGTGCCTTTGCAGAACCGCCGTCTATTCTACGTCTCTACGGTCAAGGCTACACGGTTTTACCTAATTCTGCTAATTGGAACTCCCTGCACTCACTGTTTCCCCAGATTCCTGGCACGCGTCAAATTATCGTCGCTGATATTGAGCGAGTACAAACATCCTGTGGTTTAGGTGTGCCACTTTATGAATATCAAGGTCAACGACAAACTTTAGTCAACTGGGCAAGTAAAAAAGGAGAGCAGGGAGTTAGAGATTATCAACAACAGAAAAATCTTGTCAGCATTGATGGTTTACCAACTCCGCTGAGTCAGTTGCCTTAAGCGTACCTGCAATAGAAGTTATAAACATCTTTGCTATTTGTTTGACCTTTTCTTACCCAGGTAACTGTCCAATCCCGTGTACCTGTGGCAGGAGGAGTATCGAAACAATTGTATGAAGCCTGATCCCACTTGACTGCAAAGCCTCCTGAAATAGCTTCAGTTTGACTAGTAGAAAGTTCCTCAAAACAGGAAAGATGAGTAATCATATTGAACACTCCTTTGTCAAGAACAAAACTATGTTCTAAATAAGACAAAAATGAAAGGGTTTAGGGTGTCGAGTGCAGGGAAAAAGTATAACGCGCATTGATTTGTTTGGAGCTTGATTTGAAATCTCATTCTTTCTCTTGCATCCCCGCACCCTTACACCCTCACACCCAAGAGATCGTAAAAATTACCAACCTCTAGTTTCTAGTCACTTTTTCATTACTGGCTTACTGGCTTAGTAGTCACGTTTATAACACTTGTAGCAGTAATCACAGTAGTATCTATACTTTTTGTCGTCTTTCCATTTGTCGTCATCTTTCCATTTCTCGTCTTTCCATTGACCGCCAGATAACAGTTGCTGTTCTTCCACGGATAACTCTAGAAGCAAATCAGAAGCAAAGATTTGAACTGACATAATTGATACCTCTGTTTTTTCGATGATTTTTTCCCGTAGTATCCTTAAAAAAGATTTATACCAATTCTTCAAAAGCTTCGCGTCGCTTGCTTAAGCGCAGGGGTACGAGGGACACACCAGACGCGAGGATTGATTTATTGCAAGATTATAGAGAATTGGTATTAGAGAGACTTCAACGTTGGATTTAGTTGGATTTAGCTGCTCTAGACTGTTGACACTTCATTAAGGGATTTCCAATAAATAAATTATCCTTGGGATATTTTTTTATTTGGAAGTCCCTAAGATGAACTTGCAGATGAGCAGTTTCTATTTCTAATAACGAAATTTCAATACAAAATATTCCAGATTTAACAACAAATTTTGGAATGTCATTACTCACAAAAACTAGGAGGTAGGGATATAAGGGTGTGGCGAGAGGAAAATCCTTCTCCTAAAGGAGACGCTGCGCGAACACTTTTGGATTTAGAACCGCTTATTTTTGAAAATATCGATATGTGGCTGCCAGAGGAATTGCAAAAAATACGATAAACACAGTGTTGAAGACAGCGTTTTGCCAAAACCCTGCTGATATAGACAACGAACTGTCCAAGATGAACCACACGAGTACTGATACTGTTATGGCGTACCATGCTTCACGTTGCCTGCGATGAAATGGCCCTGCAAGAATAAAGAGCAAGGTAACACTCCAACCAACCATTACAGCACCAAGTACGCCATACAAAAATTTAATGTAGGAATATGCGATTTCATTAAAGGTGGTGTGTGCTTGCGAGGTTGAAAAGAACATCGCGTTAAAGAACAACTGCATGAAATCTGGTAAGAGAACTAAAATAATGCCGAATATAGTTACTCCGCAAGTCACTATGACTAACCAATACCACCATAAACTCATGTGCTAAGTAAGTAAGTTTTGTTTCATCTCTATTGATACTCTCGATTTATGTCTGATACTATTCGTGATGTCATATGTTTTGGATCTTTAGCCAGGATATTAACCTGGCTCTTTATTCTTCCTTATACAACAAAAAATAGCAGACAATATCTATCTCGAAGCATAAAACCTATGTATTCTTCATTTCTCGCGCTATTTTGCAGACATAACGATCGCTAAGGACGCAGTTTCAAGATTATTGCTTTCCAGTTCCCAATAATTCAATCATCGCTTCTACTAAAGCATGATTTTGCTCATTGGTGCCCACAGTGATACGTAATTTATTATCAAGACCTGGTTGTTTAAAGTAACGTACTAAGATTCTCCGTTGTTTCAGCTTTTGGTAGAGATACTCGGCATTGTCTTGCGGAGGCTGTGCTAATAAGAAATTAGTTTGAGAACTCCAGATCCGAAAACCTAACTTTTGTAAGTCTTTTGCTAGCTGAGTTCGTGAAGCTTTAATCTTTGCTACACAAGCATTTTTATAAGCTTGGTCGGTAATAGTAGCTGCTCCAACTGCACAGGCGATCGCATCAATATTGTAACTATCTTTGACTTTAAATAATCCATCTAATAGTTTTGGATTTGCCACCCCAAATCCCAGCCGCAATCCTGCTAAGGAGTATCCCTTAGACAATGTACGGATCACAAAAACATTCGCGTGTTCTTTGACCAAATTTAAGGCATTTTCCTCAGCAAAATCTACATACGCTTCATCAATCACCAACACCCCAGATAATCGATTTGCAAGGTTTTGCAAGTCATTCATTGCTACTACATGCCCCGACGGACTATTAGGCGATGCAATAAATGTTACAGCCCCATTCGCAGCAATTAGTTTCTCCAAGGGTAGGCTGTAATCTTCTTTGTAGGGAATTTCGACAATCTCCGCTGCTTGCATCTGTGATAGTGTACGGTACAACACATAAGTAGGCATGGGGTAGACTACTTTTCGCCCAGGTTCCGCACAAGCTCGAATCACCAAATTCAATAATTCATCACTGCCGTTTCCCACGATTATCCAATCGCTAGGAACTCCTAAAACTTTACTTGTGGCTTGCCGAAATTCTTCCCCGTAAGGTTCTGGATAGCGCCGCAACCATTCGCCATCAATATTCCGCAGCACAGCCAGCGCTGCCGGAGAAGGAGGATAAGGATTTTCGTTACTGTTGAGTTTGATGATTTGTGTACCCCGTTTAGGCTGCTCACCGGGGACATAACTAGCCATCTCATCAACATTAGAGCGAAAGTAGGTCATGAGCAAAAACTTTAATACTTATTTCCAGCTAGCCACCGCTGACAGGTGGAATTAGGACTACTTCATCACCATCTTGTAAGAGGGTATCTGGTTCAACAAAGATGAGATTAATGCCAAATCGAGTCAAATTGCGCCATTGAGTGAGTTCGGGGTGTTTTGTGATGAGGCGATCGCACACTGCCCTCACTGGTGTACCATTGGGAAACTCCAATATCAACTCCGAAGCCCCAAAAGCTTCTTGATAAGCAGCGAATAGTTTGACCGTAATGGTGATTGCAGACTTAGCCATACAACTTGCTTTGCTAGCACCAGCCAGTAGCTTGAAATACTGATAAGCACCTAAAATTATTGAAGTTGATTAGACATCTTGCAAAAGTTCTCAATTCAGCAATCAGATAATTCTAACGCCTATTACTTGATTCCTGCTTCATCAGAAATCAATTGAATTTTTTGCAAGATTTACATTATACAACTTTTAGAGTACAAATTACTATCCAAGGGGACTGGGGACTGGGGACTGGGGATTGGGGATTGGGGATTGGGGACTGGGGACTGGGGATTGGGGACTGGGGATTGGGGATTGGGGACTGGGGA
>NZ_JCACKM010000210.1:0-9505 GCF_059505385.1 Desmonostoc vinosum | reverse complement strand
CGCTTAGAGCGACACAGGAGCGTCGCGTCATTACGAATTACGAATTATTTAACTATTTTTGTCTTTAAAGACAGGCTTGTTCATAGTGTTTACCAGCGATATCCCATGTGAATTCTGTTTCTATTAGTTGTCTAGCGTTGTTAGACAATTGCGATCGCATTTGTGGATGCTCAAATAATTGACTAATAGCGGCAACATACTCTGCTGGCTCATTCGCTCGTAATGCCCGTAATGATTTACCATCATCTATGGTTAATCCTTCCAAACCGCGATCGCTTCCTACTATTGGTACACCGGCTGCCATTGCTTCTAAGGTTTTGTTTTTAATACCAAACCCTGTCCGCATGGGTACAACACAAATGGTTGCTTTGTGCAAATACTCTACCATCGAAGGTACACGCCCAGTAACATTAATTCCTGGTTTTTGTTGAAGTGCTAAAACCTCTGGCGCAGGATGAGAACCAACAATATCGAAAGTCGTATTAGGGTAAGATTTTTGGATTTTTGGTAAGACTTCATTGCTGAAAAAGCAAACAGCGTCAACGTTTGCTAAATAATCCATTGCACCTATAAAAATTAAGCGATGTCCTCCAGGATCGGTGGTACGGTTGGGAAAAGTAACCAAATCTACACCATTAGGAATAACTGTAATTTCACTATGAGGATTGAATTCTTGTAGTTGAATTTTATCCTCTTCGGTTGTTACCACAATAGTTGAAAATTTAGCACAGTATTTTTGCTCATAACGACGCAAAAGCGGTAAATTAATTCTGTCTCTAAGTGAATTCTCCGAAATGCCAATTGCTAGCTGACTACGACAACTACCATATACAGAACTATGGACGTTGACTATAGTTTTTAGTTGTTTGAGAAAATGCGATCGCACATAAATTTCATTAACACTATGTTCGCAAGTAATTACATCACATTTACCCGCTTCTACAAATGCATCAATCCATGCTTGCATCTCAACTGAATAACGGTTCAGTACACTTGGTGGCGTCCCCTGTTGTAGAAATGTGCTGAAGCGCTGCACTTTTTTAAGTATTTTTGAGGTAGTTTTAGCATCTGTAGGACGATCAAAAACGACTAGATGATCTACACAATCTCGTAACCCTGCTATTTCTGTTTCTGTAACGTCATATTCACGTTGAGTTACAAGGGTAATATTATGGCGTTGACTTAAGTACTTAAGTAAATTAAACGTCCTCACCGCAGTGCCTCCACGCGTTGGTGGATAAGGAAAAGTGGAAGATAGCATTAATATATTCATACAAGTAATTGCCAATGATGATACATATACCATGACACCTGATTTTAGGCTGAATGTCATCACAAATATCCCTTATATATTTTTCGTAAAATTTTCATAAATTAAAGCCTACAAAAAGCTAAATATCCATTAAATGACAATAACCGTAAATTTACTGTGTAGTTTCACACAAACTATTGTTTTTACAAATAGGTTTAAGGCAAGATGTAACTGTTGCTAGATGAAATCTGTTAGTCGAATAGGGTATAGCAGAATGAAATCATTCGGTATTTATACACTTGCCAACGATGCTGTATTTGACCAACTAGTTGCTTTGCTAAACAGCATTGAAATGAATGTTGGTCAAGATATTCCTGTTTGTGTAATTCCTTATAACGAGCAATTAGATTTAGTTAAACAAGAACTGAAATCTAGAAAAAATGTTATCCTTTTTGAGGATTGGCAAGCAATTCAACGCTGGGACAATTTTGTCAATCAGCTTTGGGATAATCACCCTAGAGCAAGTGATTCTAAATTAACTCGTCCTGGTTGGTATAAGGGCTTTGTACATAGGAAGTTTGCTGCTTTTAATGGTGATTTTGATAGATTTGTGTTTTATGATGCTGATAGCTTAGCCATGAAGCCAATTGATGATATATATGATAAGTTAAATACTTATGATCTCGTTTTTAATGATTGGGAACACGCTAAACCTAGAGAAAAAACACAGCTAAATCTTGAGATTCTGGAAAATAGAACTCAACTGACAGAAGCTGAGTTGCGTTCTAAAATTCATTGTGACAGTTTCTTTGGTTCTAAGCGATTGCTGTTTGGTGGCGAAGATTTAAATATTTTAAAAGAACGCTGGATTGGAAAACAAGAATTTGAATGGATTCGACCCAGTTCTTGGTGGTCTAGTTCTGGTTTATTTAGTTATGTAAGTTTGTACGGAGATCCCGCCATATTTAACTTTACTCTCAGTCCCAATACTCAAGATAGAACTGGTAATTGTGCTAATGCAGATGCTTTCGTAAATATTAATAATGTTCTTTATAACCAAGATGGATTAAAACCAATTCATCGCATTCACTACATGAGTTATTCTTCTGGTGATTTTGTTCGTTTATGTCAAGGAGAAGATGTCAATATTTGTTATAGAGATGAATTTTTATATTACCGTTTTCTTAAACAGCCAGAAAAAAAACCAAGGCGATTAAAACAACCCAGCATAATATCTAAAACAAATAGATTCGTTCAAAAATCTCATAAAAAACTGCAAAGAATATTATAAAATTACTATTTTTAAGCTTTATACATAAACGCAGAGGTGCAGATATAGCAATTCTATCTGATTTGTGAAGATTCGCGGTGTCCAGATCCCCGACTTCTCAAAAAAGTTGGGGATCTTAGTTCTCACTAATGATTTAGGATTGCTATAAAATTAGGGGATTTGAATAATGACGCATTAAAACATCGTGGCTGACGCCCGGAACGTTTCACATATTTTTATCTTTTTTCATAAATAAATTTAGCGCCAAGTCTGAGCGTTAGCGTAGCGTAAAGCCTCCGGCATAGCTTCGCTGAGAGCGAGTCTTCTCCCAAGGGGAGACGCATTCGCGAACGAGCGTCTGGCTTCGCCAACGTCAAGGGCGAACAGAACTTTGTTACAAAGGACGCTGTTACCCTATATTCGGGGCTAATTCTTTTTTCTGTTCCCTGTTCGCGCCTTGAAGGAGCTTGGTAAGTATTTATTGAGGAATAATAGTCAGTATATAGTAACCAAGAATACATAAATAGTTTCTGATGCAAGTATAGCCATAAGGTTTCTTTATCCTTTAAACTAGTCAACGAATTAATTTATGTCATTACCAGTCTATCTATATATTCTTTGATCAGTTCGCAACTAAAAAAAGGATTTTTTCAAATGAATTCCTTCGGCATTTATACCCTTGCTAATGATGTGGTTTATGACCAATTGGTAGCTTTAATTAACAGTATTGAGATGAATGTTAGTGAAGATATTCCTATTTGTATTATTCCCTATGATCAACGATTAGATTTAGTTCAACAAGAAGTTAATTCTCGTAAGAACGTCATGCTTTTTGAAAATGCAGACGTAATTCAACGATGGGAAGAATTTGCTCACCAAGTTTGGGCAGCACATCCCAGAGAAAAAGAAGCTAAAGTATCGCGTCCTAGTTGGTATAAAAGTCATCTCCAAAGAAAGTTTGTTGCTTTTGAAGGTGTTTTTGAGCAATTTGTCTTTTATGACGGTGATAGTTTGGCAATGAAGCCAGTAACTGATGTCATTGAAAAGTTAAAGCAATATGATTTTATTTTTGATGATTGGGAACATCTTAAAAACAGAACCGTAGCAGCTTTAGATATTTCTGTTATTGAAAAAACCGGGCTATATACAGAAGCAGATATCCGTCCTAAACTGCATTGTTCTAGCTTTTTTGGGTCGAAGCGAGGGTTATTTACTGCTCAAGAAATGCAGGAAATGAAAAAACGTTTAATTACCCAGAATGAAATTGAATGGATTAATGGATATGGATGGTGGGATGATGCTTTTTTGTTTAATTATCTAACTTTGCGATGCGATCGCCCTTTATTTAACTTTACACTTAGTCCTAATGGACAAGACAGAACTGGTAACTGTGCCAATGCAAATCCTTTTGTCAATATTAATAATGTTCTCTACAATCAAGATGGCTTAAAACCAATTCATCGTATTCATTACATGAGCTATTCTTCTGATGATTTTGCTTGGTTATGTAAAGGAGAAGATGTTAAGATTTGTTATAAAGATGAATTTTTACATTATCGCTTTCTTAAACAACCAGACCAAAAACCAAAGCAACTAAAACCACCTAGTTTTATATCTCAAACCAATAGACTACTTAATAAAGCTATGAAAAAGCTACAAAGAACTTTTTCCTAAATTTAGCAGTAAATTATCATTGCGAATTGTTTGGTTAGGTAGATTGAACCCCGCTCTTTGTGGACGGCTAGTTTCCCCTGTTCCCTTTCATTTAAAAATATGCCCAAAGTTTCTGTTTGTATTGCTACTTTTAATCGAGTAAATATATTACCATATGCTATTGAAAGTGTACTCCAACAGTCAGAGCAAGAATTTGAGTTAATTGTTTGTGATGACGGTTCTTGTGATGGTACACCTGAGTTGATGTCACAATATACAGATAGTCGGATTAAATATATTCGTCATCCGCAAAACATTGGTAAAAGTAATAATATGCGCTCTGGTTTTGAGGCTGCAAGTGGCAAATATTTTATTAAATTTGATGATGACGATAGACTAACAAGCGATTTTTTATCGCGTACTATTGGCATTCTTGAACAAGACGCAAGTATTGATTTTGTAGGTACAGACCATTGGATAATTGATATTAACAATATCCGAGATGAAGAAAAAACGCAAAATAATTCTCGTTATTGGGGTAGAGCAGATTTGTTAGCAGGTATTGTTGATAATTTGCTAGAAGTTGTCTTTATTAAGCAGAGTTTTCAAATTGGAGCAACATTATTTCGCCGTCAAACTTTGCAAGAACTAGGGTTTATGTTACCTAACTTGCAAAATTGCGAGGATAATGATTTATTCGTGCGGTTAGCTTTGGCTGGGAAAAAAGGTTATTATTTACCAGAATTGTTAATGGAATATCGCTCTCATGCAGAACAGCAGGGTATTAATAGAGCAATTCCCTATTTATTTGATAAAATTTGTTACTTGGAAAATTATCAATTTGAATCAGAAAAATTGGAGAAAACTAGACAGTATCGTTTAGCAGAAACACAGTTAATATTAGGTTTACGTTTAATTGAAAAGGGCGAAACGCAACAAGGTAGAAAGTTAGTTTTGGCAGGAAAATCTGTTTCCAATACAAAAGCTTGGACTGGTTTAGGGTTATCGCTGTTACCAGTTGCGTTAAGGGATAAAGCGTTTGCAATACTGCGAAAAGTGCGGAGTTAGTTATGAAACCCAACACCGAGATTTATGTTGGGTTTAACGGAGTCAAACCCGAACTACAATTTTTTTCGGCTTGGATTACCTGTTAACCTGGAACTGTAAGCATATTGCAAACGCACAAATTCAAAGGAAGCTTGAAGAGATTAGCTTTGATTTTGGATACCAGTTACCTGTAATTTGCACTCCCTACGAGCTATTAGGAGATTGAGCGATGTGGCAAGATGAGATTCTAGATGAAATTCACAAGATTCGTGAAGAACATGCTAAGTCTTTCAATTACGACTTAGATGCAATGTTTGCAGACTGGCAAAAAAGACAGTCAGAAGGCGGAAGAGAAGTTGTCAGCTTGCCGCCAAAGCGCGGTCTAACAACACGTTGGAGCGGACGAACAAGAGATCTTGGTGAGGATGCCGAGGATACTAGCCGCCGCTCAACTTAGCCGTTATGCCGACTTTAAAGTCTGTAATTCAGAGTTATGAAAGATGAAAAAAAGGCAAGATTAGCTTGTTTGTTGATTGTTCTAGGGTCTTTAATATCAATAAGATTTAGTATGGTAGATGAGAGTACCCGAATAATGGGCTATATTTATAGGAGCAATCCAGAACTTACAAAAGTATCGCGTGAGGAAGACCTCAAGCATGAGCAGAGAGTAAGGCTTTTTTTTAAGGGAATAAGCGCGCTCTCGATTGGTTTTGCAGCACGCTAGTATGCTTGGATCTCTTCTCGCGGATAAAAGCAAGAAAAATGAGGATTGATGCTTCATGCCTGTCAAGCAGTGAGCCATCGCTTGAGTATTTTAGGTAAACAGTAAGTGTTATTCCTATGACATTAGCCTCAACCCCAACAAAACAATACATTGAACAACGAGACAAAGGATATTGGATCAAAGGAATCCGCATCTCCCTTGATTCAGTTGTCTATTCTTTCTTGAACGGAGAATCGCCCGAAAGTATTGCCCAAAATTTTCCACTCCTTTCACTCGAACAGGTTTATGGTGCGATCGCTTTCTATCTTGCCAATCGAGAGCTTGTGGATGCGTATCTGAAAAAGGGTGAAGCCGAGTTTCAGCAATTACAACAGTCTTGTAGAGAAAAGAATCCTTTGCTATACCAAAAATTGAAGGCGGCTCAAGCCCAAAAGTAGAAAGCAGTATGACAGAAATTCGCTTTCAAGCTGATGCCGATCTTAGACAGGCAATTGTAACTGGTGCAATCCGCAGACAACCAAATCTGGATTTTCAATCAGCTAATGAAGCAGGGCTTGAAGGAATAAAAGATCCAGAAGTTTTAACCATTGCAGCACGGGATGGTAGGGTGCTGGTCACGCACGATCGCAAAACTATGCCGACTGAGTTTGGTCAATTCATCATTTCGCAAACGAGTTCTGGTGTTCTAATTCTTTCTCAGAATCTTCCAATCAGCGAAGCAATCAATGCAATTATCTTAGTGTGGGAAGCATCTACTGCTGAGGAATGGATCAATCAGATTATGACTTTCCCATTTTGAATGGCTATACAAGATTTGCGGTAGTGCTACAGAGGTAATGTTTTATATCGCTAGAGTCCTTGCAGTATAAAGATCTCATTACGTCATCATTACTTGTTTTTAGCACTACCAGATTTGCTATTGAAATCCTCGGAAAATGCTGCATAACCACGCCCATGCACCCGACCTAAAGGATTGGTTGGTTGAGTTCAGTAGGCTATATGCGGCGGGTGATGGGCAACGTTAGGCTGCTTGAGTCATGGGTGAGGGTGCGCTTCGTAAGATTGCTTGTTAGTGTTCAAAGTTAAATTGTTTTCAAGTGATCGGCGAGGATAGTATTTCAGGGTTGCTTGTTAGCATTCAAGGGCAAATCAAGCAGCGAAAGGGAGCAAGTCTGCATTATTCAGCCAATCAATCAATGACGGATTTTTAGTCGAGATCTTCGCTGCGTTAGGACTTGCGTCCATAATGCACCCTACAAAATTAAAGCTTTTAATTTACATTAGGCGTGATTTCGCTCAAAATACTTTACGTTCTTCTAGATGAGCAAGAATATCTGAGCGCTGACGCCAAACTGGACGCAACTTTTGATTGGCGAACATCTGTAACTGGTCACTAATATGGGGTGAATTTGGCTGAGTGGCATTGCCATAACTGTTAAGTACCATTGCTCGCACTGGTTGAGAAAATTCAATTGCCGCCACAAAAGAATCCCCACCAACAGACTTAAAATGTCCATTTGACTGTGGTGTAAACCAAAGGCTGCGGAAGATGCCAAGAGGGTCTGCACCACCGTTTGCAGGTAACTTTACATCACCATAATCTAGCTGAAAAACCTCTCCCCATGCTACATCTAGCTTCCCATAGGTCTTTTGTACTTGAGCTGCCGCTGTTTCCAGTTTGGCAACTGCTTGTTTAGGGTTAGCCAAGCCGTCGGGTGTGGTGCGCGGTTTGTTTTCACTCCAAGGTATACTAAACACCTGATCCAAATCTATTTGTTTTACCCAAGCAGCAAATAGTACCGCACCCTTGCTATTTGCATTCGCTTTCTTGTCCCAAGCTGCTAAAACATCAGCTGCATCTTTTGCTAATTCACTTCCATATCTTCGTGCTGCCGGGATTAAATCATCTAATATCCGGTCTGCTAGTTCCATTCGGGTTGAGTGTTTGTATGCCACCATCTCATCAAAAGTAATTTTTTTATCCTCAAAGAGCATTCTGGCAGAACGCTGCGCCCGGAAATCCATAAAACGTGGTGCCATGTAAGATGGGTATTTATCTGCGTTGATAGCAGTTGGAAATGTGGTTGTCCAAGGTGGGTCATTAGCATTTTGCAACCAGCCACTTTTGGGGTCAACGATGCGAGGTAAATCTTGATAAGGGTGAATTTTTGTCCATAAGGTGTCAGAAGTGTCACCTGGGATAATATTTTGCCAGTATTGAAAATCACCTTTTTTTCTAATAGGAACTTGACCGTTGAACAGGTGCATTATATGCCCGTTTTTATCTGCATATATGACCGTAAACATGGGCAATTGCAAGCGTTTGAGTGCTGCTTCAAACTGGGAAAAGTTTTGAGAGCGTGCCATATCCCACCATTGTTCGAGTACACTAGGCTTGTCAAGACCAACTACTCGCAACGCCACAGCTTGATTATTTGTTTGTGATGTGACAGGCCCGTGAACAGAATGTTTGATGACTAAAGGTTCTGTTTTGAGAGTACCGTCTTTTTGTTTGATTTTTAATAAAGTGGTTGTGGTGTCAAAAGGTCGGACTTTGCCATCGAATCGATAACCATTCTCAACTAAGTTGAGTTTGTAAGCATCCCAACCGTCGTGAGTATTAACAGTATGAGTCCAACCTAAATTATTGTTGAAAGCGATCGCTAAAACAGGTATACCTACAAGTGTGACTCCATAAGCGTCAATTCCTGGTGCAGTCATCTGTGCTTCATACCACAGAAATAAATCAGACCACGGTAAGTGCGGGTTAGCTAGCAGCATAGCATGACCGTTTGCAGAATGTGATGGTGCGATCGCCCAACCATTAGACCCGGCTTTTGATTCCTGCTGACTAACGCCCGCAACTTGTTCTGAACTCGTAATAAAAGTAAAATGCAGTACCCGGTTGAGATGAGCGAGAACATCTTCGGCTTTGACTGGTAAAACGACCTCTACCTCATCGTCTATCAACTCTCGATGTTCTTGAGCATAAGAATTAATTCCTGCGGCAAAGGCATTCAGATAGCTACGAAAAGCTAGACTTTGTGCTTTATACCAAGAACGAGAACGTTCCGGAACTCCCATAGTCAGCACCCATCGGTCTGATTCTAAGTATTTTTCGCCCCAATATTCGGCAGCTTTTCCCCGTGCTTGACCATAAAGACGCAAAAGTAAGTTACCGTGGCTTTGCATTTGCGCCCAACCAAAGGCTTGAAAAGCACTTGCTTGATCCTTGCCATAGATATGGGGTACACCATAAGTATCCCAAAGAATTTCGGTGGATGTTGCTATTGTCACTCCACTATGGCTTGCTGTAAATAAGACAAAGATGAAACCAAGTATAAATAGTAAAAGTTGGAATGCTTTTTTTTTAACTCTTAGTAAATAGTTCATTTGTGTATAGGACTGTTAAATAATTTGTAATTCGTAATGACGCGACGCTCCTGCGTCGCTCTAAGCGAAGCTATGCCGTAGGCTTTACGCTGACGCTCGATGACTCGCTACCGCTACGCTATCGCTACCGCTTCGCTAACGCTATCGAGGACTCGCTACCGCTGCG
>NZ_JCACKM010000209.1:0-9582 GCF_059505385.1 Desmonostoc vinosum | reverse complement strand
GAATTTCTCTTAAAGATTTAGTAGAATTACTTAAAAATTCCCGAAAATAAAAATGTAAATGGAAAGGATGACACAGGCAAGACTTACCCACAGGCAATTATGTGCAAAATGAAATCGTGGGATGCGTTGAATTTTTATTATCCCGGCTCTGCTGCTTCTTCTTCTAACTGTGCAGTTGTAAATGCAAAGATAGGTGTTCTCGTTGTGGCAAGCCTGAGCAACCAGAACCAACAGCCATTAGGTCAGCCGGAATCTCCCCAACCCTGGAATTATGCCAATCCTTAATGCTCTGCGCGAAAATTTAAGAATCAATCAAAATTTAGTTCTGCGTCCAAATTTCTTCACCCGCAAGCAAGTTTTCACGATTGTAATGATAAACCATACATCTTCGCGCTTTGACTTTGGATGCACCAATAAAATAAACCGGGTTTAGTTGGTGAGAGTCACTTGTCAGAGCAAATAAGCATTCGCTTGCGTCGAGTTCTAAATGCTTGTAACGAGCAATTTCATCTGCCGTTGCAAATCGTAGCGTTGGAGATGAAAGACTACTTGGTAAATTTCGATGTAAAAGACATCTTCAAACACAAACTCGGCTTCGTGATAATAAGACAAATCAAAACTTCCGATTAGCAGTAAGTTGTTTGTGTTGAAACGAGCAATAGAAAACTCTATTGTGTTGGTTGAATAGACTAGCTCTTTTAGCAACGCGAACGCCGCTTTGTCCTCATATTCCCACATCTATTGATTGTGACCAAAATTATTAGCTTAAGTTTTTCAAAAGAAAGCGGAAAAATTGTTTCTCAAATACTAAGATAGTACACCGTCAGAGCGCAGAGCGCGACAGATTCACACTCGCGTTTTCAACGAAAGTCTCTCATTGGATGCCATCGTCCCAAAGCATAGCCAAAGAGACTTGAGAGAACTGGCGTTAGGGTTTTTACCTACCTTTGGTGTCTTCAATCAGTGACAGGTCTGAATCCCAACTAATTGCACCCTGACGAATGTATTCACATAGCTGACTTCTTCTTCAATCATTCGGAAAATTGTAACAATTCGCAAAAAACTCTACAGAGATGATGGTGGTATTATTTTTTTGCATATAGCAACAATTTTTTCGATCCTTATTTTAACAAAGGTATTGAACCCTGAAATAAAATTTCAAGCTCCCATGAACAAAAGCTCGCTTAACTACAAATACTCATTCATCCTACTATCAGGTGCATTAATTGTTAGCAACGGATTTTTCGCCAAAGTATCTGCTCAAAACATTTCTGCTCCAGAAACTACTGATTCTGTTGCAGTCACCGTCAAAAATCAAGAGTTTCCCCAGTGGGGATATTACACAATACGAAGGGATTTTCGCAAATGTGCTTCTCCCATATGCGGGGGATATTTCATCAAGCAAGTCAACTTGAAAGCTACTCCTTGCGTTGATGGTGTTTTTCGCTCCGAATGCTATGTGTCTGCAATTGATTGGAGTTCCCTTTTAGTATCACCATTAGAACTGGTAAAAATTCTAAATGATGATGGTAGCCGTGTGATTCTCAGAGGTAACATCGTTCCAGTAACATTTCCTGGATTCGGTGAGTTTGGGAATTTGAGAGTAAAAGAAGCCTTCTATGCTGCGACAAATGCCCCAGCAAAAGGTACTTTTGTGGCTATAAAAGACAATGGCATTCGCTGCATCACAACTCCTTGCTTCTCCACAGATAAGTTGGTTTTGAATCAGCCGAAGATTTCTCCAGTTTCGTCAATCGATTTGAGTCAAACGGGTGCAACACAAGAACAACTTGACGCAGCAACAAGCGAAATTTTTGGTCAAGGTTTGATTGCTGTAGGCAAAACTGAGGTAGTAGAAAACGTAGATCCGACCAACAGAGATACTAAGTTTGTGGCTACACAACTTTATTTGAGAGTAGAACCGAACTAAAAGAACTTTGATTAGTTAGATACAGCAGAAAGCCTGAAGGCAGGGTAAACCCTGCTGAAGCGCCTTCATCCACGGTCTGAAGCACAGAATGCGGTACTACGTACCTATTCTTGCGAGGTTTTCGGCATCCACCTTATAAATCTTCTTCTTAATTTTGCATTTTGCATTTTGCATTTTGCATTTTGCATTTTGAATTTTGAATTCAAAAAATGCTCAGTGGGAGGCTTACGGCGTAATAGCTAAATACCTACCAACCAATCGCACCCCACAGCCCTACAACCGTCCCCAAAGCTCACCCAGACTTGCCACTGTCCCAAATAGGAGTTCCATATTGGCTCACCATCAGCAACCCCAATAGCTTCACCAACTTTAGCGACTAACTCAGTGTAGAACCGACCAGCACTTTCTAACCCTTGCCGCAGCTTCAGTCTCAATCCCTTCCACCCGACAGCAGTTTCATTTAATGTTTGGGGAATATCGGGTAATGTTGTGTCAGCAAGTTGTGTTGGTATATCTATATTATTAGTGACTGACACAGAACAATTCGCAATTGTTTTAGGAGCGAGTTCATCTCGGCACAACCATTTCTCGAAGATACCAGAGCGCCCATCTAATGGTGCAACAAACTTATACACACACTCCCGGTTTCCCCTCGGCCCCAACCGACCAACATAAGACAATCGCATGTCAATCTTGTCCAATAACTTTTGTGCGATCGCTATGGATGTAAATTTCTCCGAAATAGTCACATTCAAACAAGTCTTGATGAGATATCGGTTCTCCACGGCAATCGCCTTCAACTCCTGCATCGCCTCGTCAGATCCTCGTAACCGTTCCCCAGACGCTAGAAACTGCAATAAGTTAAGTTTCTCCAACAATAAGACACCACTCAACAGCTGCCCCTTGTTAAAGTCAGGTTTCCAAATCGAGTTCTCCCCGGCTTCGGCTTGTGCCTTGGCTCGTCTGCTGTCCCGATTGGTCAAAAACTCCCGCCCCATTGTCAAGTAATAGTGCAGCCGTAATTTGGGATACCAAGAGTCGTCATCCTTCTCAATCAAATCAGGAGTAACTTCAACTTCATAACGCTGGGATAATTCAGCCTTGCGCTGCTGATGAATGAAACTTGCACAAAAAATCTCGGAAAAAATTGCTCTAACTTAAACTTTCAATTCAAAATATGGTTCAAAATTCCAAGATATGCTTCACTTAAAACCATGACTCCGTAGTTTGGTATTGCGTCCTGAAAGCCTAAAACTACCTTCTGACAAAGAGAAACACTCTTTCCGTAGATGAAAAACTCTCATGACAGACGATGAATTTGATTATTGGTGTAAGCAACAGCAACTAACGGCGCAAACACTCTTACTAATCGCCGCAATTCGGGCTGCTCCACCTCACGGAGAGTACAAGGACGCGCCAAGAACGTCAGTGGAGTTTACCCTAGTCGCAAAATGGGTCAAACCATTCAATTTGAAAGCCACACAGTAGAACTGTGGGCGATTTCTCAAATGGAACATTCGCCAGAGGTGTTAGAGTTCTACGACCAACCACCGCCATTTAAAATTCAGTACCAAAACCAAAACGGACGAAAAATAGGTCATTACCATACCCCAGACTTCTTCGTGCTGCGGACGACGGGTGCAGCCTGGGAAGAATGGAAAACCGAAACCGAATTAAAACGACTAGCCCAAAAATACCCCTCACGCTACCAAAAAACTGAAACTGGTCATTGGCATTGCCCACCAGGAGAAGCTTATGCCGCATCATTTGGACTCAAATACCATGTTCGTACCGATACCGAACTAAATCCCATATTCACTCAAAACCTAATGTTTTTAGAAGACTACTTTAGGTTTACCGCCAATATCCCCCACTCCATTACAGAACAAATCTCTTCAGCAGTTCAAGCCACTCCAGGAACAACCATTGCCGCCACACTTGCAACCATCGGGGGAGTGCGTGCCAACGATATCTACGCCATGATTGCCACAGAGCAACTCTACGTAGACTTGTATGCAGTTCCCCTAGTGGAGCATTGGCGAGTTCAATTATGGGCAGACCAACAAACTCATGCTGCTCATACACATTTAGCCATAGGGACAACTGGGCATCATCAAAAAATCACCTCGTCCACAACACTTTTGCCCAATACCTTATTAGTCTGGGACGCACAACTTTGGACTTTAGTTAACTTGGGCGAGAAGACAACCACACTTTTACCCGAAGTCGGGCAACCAATGCAATTGCCCACAGCATTTTTTCTGCAATTATTTGATAGCGGTACTATCAACATTCATACTTCAGAAACATACGCAACTATAAATTCTAGAGTGCGTGAATTGATGGATGCTGCCTCGCCTACGGATCTACAAGGAGCAAATCGCAGATTTCATCTAGTACAAGCATATTTCCAGCATCGTGCAGACATATATAAAGACATACCTCAAAGCACATTATCCCGATGGGTAAAACAGTTTCGGGAAGCCGAAGCCACTTTTGGTTGCGGTTATGTTGGGTTACTGCCGCGTACCGCTAGTAGAGGAAATCGCCAACCCAAAGCACCAACAGATGCAAGCAAATTATTAGATCAATTTATTACCGAACACTTCGAGACACCAAGACAAGCCCCAGCCGCTTCCGTTTATCGCGCCTATACAAGAGCCTGCTGTGCTGCCAACATCCCACCACTGAGTCAGCGCACATTTTATACTCGCCTAAAAAAGCGTCCCATCCATGAGCAGACTTTAAAACGTCAAGGAGCAAAAGCTGCATACGCATACACCATTTATGACACGAGCGTACATGATTCCTTGGGTGAGACACCATTACAAGTTTATACCGACGCAATGGCTGCCACAGGGGAGAGGGAACACCGACGCATTGCATACAACGAAGACTTCCTCATGGCAACACGCCCTAGCACACCCAAAGGCAACGCTAAAGTCCAGCCGGGACAGGGAATTAAAGTTAATTATCTTTATTACTGGAACGATGCTTTCCGCAATCCAGTTGTCGAAAAAACCAAAGTCAGTGTGCGCTATGACCCTAACGATTAAATGAGAATGTAGCCGAACAGTTACTGGGTGTATCCAATTCCTTAAGCTATCGTAACGGCAGTCAGCCCTCAATACCGTTATTGCTGTTAGAAACACGACCACCGTCTGGTGGGGTATTTAATCGAGCAGATTACTACCGCACTGCACTAAAACTTTTGGGAGAACCATTCTATGAGCGGCGGATGCTGATAGATATTGACGCGGAGCAAACCTGGGAGAAGAAAGGACGCTCCCGGACTAAAACAGCCCAGTTTAATGATTCGCCTGAACTGCGTCACGCATTAGAAGAAGCAATGACCAAGCGTGGTGTACGGGCAGTGATTTTGGATGAAGCACAGCACTTAATGAAGATTGGAACTGGTGCAAGTGCTGGTAAACTTTTAGACAAATTGGACTGGATTAAGTCCATGACCAACGTTACGGGGGTGCTACACATTCTGATTGGGACTTACGAGCTGCTCAATTTCCGCAATTTAAGTGGTCAAGCATCTCGGCGGGGACTGGATATTCATTTTCCGCGTTATTTGTATCAAAATGAACTTGACCGCCAGGATTTTCAAGCCGCATTATTGGCACTGCTGATGCAAGTACCTCTGAATGTGGATGTCAAAGAGCTAATGCAGCATTGGCTTTACTTTTATGAGCGTTCCATTGGTTGTGTTGGGGTACTCAAGGACTGGCTCATCCGGGCTGTGGCGGCAGCATTGCATGATGGTCACGATACCCTGAGTTTAGAACGACTGCATGAACATACCCTCACACTAGCCCAATGTGAACGCATGGCTTTGGATACCACTGAGGGAGAACAAAAACTCTCCTACATGGAAAGTCGCCGTGAACATTTGTGGCATTTGCTACAGATGGGCATGGGTTCGACCTCTGTACCAAAAGCAGCAGTGGATTTATCCAAGGGCGCGGCGACTGCAACTGCATCGCCAAAGAAATCTGACAAACCAACGTCTCCAGCAAAACGGACTCGTAAAAAGCCTGCACCCCAGAGCAATGATGAAACGGCTTCTACGACACCAAGCGAAACTTCTATAGAACCAGCACCTAAGAAAAAACAAACTCGTAAGAAGACAAAACAAGATGATTCTTCCATTAGTGAGACACCACTGGAAACAAATATTACTCCACTTCCCACGGATGCACAGAAGACAGATGAAACACCCCCTCAACAGCAAACGCCTAAAAAGTCTTCGGGGCGTGTTGGACAACGCAAACCCAAACGTGATGCTGTAGGACAACAGTAAACATCAAAAAATTCAGTAGTAAACAGTTTTTATCATGATAAAAGTTTGAGAATAATTGATTAATATGGTTAAGCGTAAATACAATAAAAAAACTAAATACTCCAGTAAAGAAAGCTGTTGGCTATTTCTTGATTGTGAGATGTTTACAGGCTTTCCTGCTGATAAATGTCCTAATATCAAATCCTGTAAGTACAATGCACTCTTAAGTCAAAATAGATGGTGTTTTCTTCCGTATCAAAAGTGGCTTCCAGAAATGGATCAACTATGGAAAATACCAACGCTCTTAATTGACCCTTGGGTAGCACCAGAAGCAAGAGTTGCTGGCTACGATTCTCCCGTAGAACTTTTTTACACTTACAGCAATAAAGATTTATGCTTAACTATTGGACAGGATGAAAAGGGAAAATACCTTGAAATCCCGCCAGAAGCATTAGACTTAGGATTTGATAGAGCGGAACAACTTCCTTATAAAGTCTCAAAGGCTACGCTAACAGTTGAAATAATTAATAATCATCAAAAATTGAAAGTTAGGGGATGGCAGGAAGCTGTAGAACTTCCTTATGCACTACATCATGATATGGATACTGGTAAACAATTTATTAAAGTTACCCTAGATATAAACAGTACAAAAGCCCAAGATGCTATTGATTATGGCTGGCATCCAGGACATCTACTTGTGAGGCGTTAGCCCTTATAGTGACAAAACGGTTTTGTATATGGCTAATAATCAAATACCAGACTTGCCCAGTTCATTACTCATCGGCTATAGCCACCATTTCCTAACTAGCTTGTGTTGTTGTCTGACGTAACTATAATCCCTCATCAAGTGCTGCAATTACTTGGTAGATGTGATTTTTCTACTTTGACGCTGATTTTTGAAGCATAAAACGGTTAACTTTTTTTGAAGCATATCTTGAGCTAAAAGTTCATTTTATGATTCAAATCACAATTATGTGCAGGTGTTCGTGGTTGCGATCGTGGTGACGTACTGCAATGAACTGACTCGTAGCTACTACAGGTGATTCTTCCTTGGGCAAGTATCCCATATCCTTGAGATATTCCCTTGCTACATAACTGTACTGACTGTTAGATAAATGTTCGTGGTAGTCAAGACGGTGTGCGATTGAAATGATGAGGTGGGCGCACTGCCGTTTAACTGCTTTTTTGGTGTACTTGATGTTGAGAAACTGCTGGTTAAATTCGTCTGGGTTTGTTCCCATCATATTAGTATCGACAATCGCAGCATCATCTTTACCCAAGACATACTTGAGCGTGTCGAGAAAACTGGGTTTTTTATAGATGACGGGAATCAAGTTGAGTAGAAAGTGAGGGATATAAAACCTGTAATGCTTTATTTATCTTGGCTTAAGGATGATTTGTCTGGAAGGTCTAGGTTAAATGCAGCTGCAATGGTCTGATCTACGAGTGCGATCGCATTATTGACAGTATCCAAAATTTGCTGGTTGTTTGTTTCCTTCGCTAAGTGAGATAACATCATCAGTTCGCTTTTGAGGTTTCCAGCAGTAGCGCGGATAGTTAGTCGGCGGGCGGTTTTGCCGTTAATACCCGTCTTAACCCACAGGAACGTAAGTACTCAGATGCAGTTACCCCTGTAGCGATCGCTTTTTCCTCAATGGTAGTTTTCTCTTGCTCAAAGAGGTATACCTTGATGGATTTGGTTCGCTTTATGGGGTCACTTACCATACCTTGTTTCACTGCGGGACTAAATGGCATAGGTGGAGACTGTACTGTGACACTGGCGGAGGGAAATTTGACAACAGTATGCGGTTTCAATTGCAGATAATACTGCTGCTATTTTTGGTATAAACTATACTCGATTAGATGCCGTCAGTGAGAGTACCATAACTTGTGATATGGATACACGGTTAATATCTTGTGGGTCGTCTTGTAACTGACACTGAAGCCGTAAACCTTATTGTTAATGCTGCAATTGTTGGGTTGTAGGGATTGTATGGTTATATCGCCAGCTTGCGATCGCAAGCTTGAGCGCCATATACCATCGCCAGTCAAATTATAAGTAATTACAACTATTAATAAGTGTGATTTTTATTAATTTATTTGGTCATCAAACAGTAAATATAAAACAAAAGTAGTATTTATAACTACATACTAAATGATTGTATTGAATATATTGTCAATTAATCTGATTTATTGAAAATAGTATAAGGATAAAACGACCCCATTGAACATACCTTGTTTTATTTACAGGACTGTACGGCGACAGTAATGGTTTGTTGTGGAATGAGACTGAGGTAAATTCACATGCAGAGCGGGTTGTGGGGTTCTATACTAAGCTGATTAACCTTTGACGGAATGCTGAAATAATTGGGTTAATTTGCCCTCAGAATACCTCAATCATGGGGATTGTAATAGTTTATTTGTCAGTTAATAATATATTTAAATTGACAAAAATTGAACCTAATTTTCACTTGATTGGGGTAATTAGGGTGTGATTTGGGGTAATTAGGAACAAATACGGGGGTAAATTATCCTAATGTGTGGTTAAAGTAAAAGTATTTACAAATCGCTTACTGAGAAGCTTGATTTGCACGTTAATACAAGAAAAACTATGGCAAGAGCAAGTAAGCCTGCTGATTCGGTTGAGTTGGCGCGAATCATGCGGAATAAGGATACAGAGGATGGGCTAGTGATTAGCTATCTCCAGTCGAAGAAGCGAGGGCAAACGGAGTTAGTATGTGAGGCCCTGCGGGCGTATTACCTGCCGTTTGCGCTATCATCTGCAGGGGCATCTGGTATGGAATTGCAGTCAGCTCTCCATGATGCGATCGCGCAACTTGAAGCTCAGATAATTAAGATGAAACGGACGTTTGGAATGGAGGGGTTGCCCCAGGTAGTTCTTGTTAATCATCATAGTGGAGTTTTTTCGCAGGGTGCAATTGGGTTACAACCAGCAGCTGGAATCAATGCAGTGGGAGTAACTCCTGTTGCAGCTAATTTAGTTTCCCCTTCGGTTTCTTTTTTTGATGTCATTAGGCCAAGTCCTGTCTCGTTAACTGTGACAGCAGAACCATCCGTATCAAATGTTTTGTTAGAAGATTCCGAAGATGATGGGTTTTTTAATGATGACGAGGATGACCCAATTGCTAAGGCAGAAATAGAAGTTGATGCAGGATTTCGTCTGGAGTGAGGAGATTATGAGGAATGGGTGTTAGGTGTTAGAGAAGAGTGTACTCTCTGCCTTCGCTTGTGATACTTGCGTAATTCCTGTACTTGTCCTGTTTGTCGTTGTGGGCAATATAGTAGGGGACGGGTGAACGAAAAAAGGTGTGGGGGGAGCGTAGTTAGCATATAACATACGCTA
>NZ_JCACKM010000208.1:0-9709 GCF_059505385.1 Desmonostoc vinosum | reverse complement strand
CTCAAAACTATACCCATCAACCCTTTCGGTCTAATTTTAAGTATTTTGTCTGTTTGTTAAGAAAGATCCGGGTAATGGATAGGCTCCCGGAGGGAGTGGGGATTAGGGGTAATGGGGAATTGGTGTTTGTATTTCTCCCCCTACCCCCTCTCACATCCGATGTACACCGTAGAAAACGGCATAGAGGGCTGGAACTTGCTAGGCGATCGCTAGAGCTAAAATAGAAAGTAGTACATTCGCACGAGTAAAAATCGCGTTAGTAGTTAGCACACAGCATAAAATCGCAGATTTTAAACACAAATTCAGAGAAATAATTGTTACATTTAACTACGAATTTATGCGTTCAAAAATGAGTTTTTTTGATTACACTCTACGCATTAATTGTTTGAGTTTTGACAACTTAATAGTCAGTAAAGACTGTTAAGGTCAGCTGATATGCCAAGGTTAATCCAAGCGCGATCGCTCGAAAGATAATTTACACTCAAGATGATACCGATTATTTTTCGTTTCTGTCATGTCCTCTACTCTCGATTCCCTACCACCAGCTCTTGCTAAAATTGTTCAGCGCTTCCAACGTGCTTCTGAACCCAAGCGACGCTATGAGCAACTCATTTGGTATGCTCAAAAGCTCAATGAGTTTCCAGAAGCTGATAAAATACCAGAAAATAAAGTACCTGGGTGTGTTTCTCAGGTTTATATTACAGCAACCCTCAATGATGGTAAGGTTGTGTTCCAAGGAGATTCTGATTCTCAACTAACTAAAGGATTAGTAGGGCTTTTGATTGAAGGATTAAACGGGCTAACTCCTACCGAAGTTGTACAACTGACTCCAGATTTTATTCAAGCAACCGGCTTAAATGTTAGTCTGACACCTTCACGCGCTAATGGCTTTTACAATATTTTTAAAACCATGCAAAAAAAAGCATTTGAATCCAAATTAGATTTGTCTAATTAGCCTCATTAATCAAGATAAATAAGCTAGTTACCTGCAATAAAAACTGTCATTGGTCATTAGTCATTAGTTATTTACAAAAGACAAAGGACAACTGACAACTAACTACCAAAATTAGGCTGATGTCTACCAATTTATTATCAAATATCGATGCAGTGGGATTTGGTGGAGTGGTTCAAGAATATCTCTGGAACTGGGAAAACCAACAATTGCGCGTTATTTATGAAACTCTTGGCAAAGGTTCACCACTATTACTATTACCAGCTTTCAGTAGCGTTTCTACACGGGTTGAAATGGCTGAACTCGCGAGATTATTAGCTCCTCATTTTCAAGTAATCGTAGTAGATTGGCCTGGTTTTGGGGAATCTTCTCGACCGAGTTTAGATTACAAACCAGCACTATATCAGCAATTTTTAGCCGATTTTGTCACCTCTATTTTTAATACTCCAATAACAGTGATTGCTGCTGGTCATGCTGCTAGTTACGTATTGCAACTAGCTCAGAATCAGCCTAGTGTTTTCTCCAAAATTGTTTTAGTGTGTCCTACTTGGCGGGGGCCTTTGCCAACAATGGGAGCAAGTCAGCAGATAGCTGGTATGGTTAGAGGATTAGTGCGATCGCCTATACTCGGTCAAGCCCTTTATAAACTCAACACCACACCATCTTTCTTAAATTTTATGTACCGTCGTCATGTGTATACTGACACGGCAAAACTTACACCCAGTTTCATCGCCAAGAAGTGGCAAACAACTCAGCAACCAGGAGCGCGGTTTGCTTCTGCTGCCTTTGTAACTGGTAATCTGGATGCAGTAGATGAGCAATCTGATTTTCTAGCCTTGGTGCAACCATTATCTGTTCCGCTCATGGTGGTTATTGGAGAATCAAGCCCGCCAAAATCAAAAACAGAAATGACAGCTTTAGCAGCCTTACCAGGAGTCAAAAGCATCGTCATCCCAGGTTCATTGGGATTACATGAAGAATATTCCGCAGCAGTCTTTGCAGCAGTCCAAGATTTTCTATTTCCCTCGGACGTATGAAAGGGAACAGGGAGATGAACTTCGACTTCGCTCAGTGAGCGAGAGATGAGAAAGTAATTTTCTCCGCGTCCCCCTTCGGGTGACGCTCGCAAGCTCGCTAACGCTGCGCTAACGCAGTCGCCTGCGGAGGGAAACCCTCCTGCAGCGCTGTCTCACCGCGTCCCCAATCCCCAGTCCCCAGTCCCCAGTCCCCAATCCCCAGTCCCCAATCCCCAATCCCCAGTCCCCAATCCCCAAAACAAACCAATGGTGCGATTACAACTGTGGCAATGGATCATCTTAGCAACTCCGATCGCCTCTATCATCTGTTTGTTGCTCATCTCGGCAGGTTTGCAGATTCACGATTGGGGTATTAACTGGATTTGGGGTGTGTTCACTATCGTGTTGGTGGGCTGGCGTTGGTTGCTGGTGAAATGGACGCAACCAATGGTGGGACAGGTGGAGGCTGTAGTAGCAGAGATTCGCGCCGAACTAGAATCGGCTACAAGTGACGCCAACGCATTGCCAGGAATAGGTGACGCCACTAAGCAAGCAGAAACTGCTCTCCAAGAGATTCTACAAACTACGGAAAATGATCGCCCGCTTTGGGAAGATTGGCAGAACTTTTGGCAGCAATGTCAGGATTTGGTAGTGGCGATCGCTCGGATTTATAATCCAGAAGTTCAGTACCCTTTATTAAATATTTACGTTCCCCAGGCTTACGGGTTGATTCGCGGAACAGTGGATGATTTAGACCAGTGGATGCAGAAGTTATCACCTGCTCTCAATCAAGTGACTGTGGGGCAAGCGTACCAAGCATACGAAGTTTACCGCAAGTTAGAGCCATCTGCTCGCAAATTTTGGCGAGCATGGAATTGGGCGCAATGGCTATTAAATCCTGTGGCGGCGGTGGCTAAACAAGCTAGTCAGGGTTCGAGTAACCGGGCTACGCAGCAACTTTTAGTAAACTTGAGCCAGTTAATCAGAGAAGCGGCTTTGAGGAATTTATGTCGGCAAGCGATCGCACTTTATGGCGGTAGTACAATCCAAATTTCCACACCAAAGCTACCTCAAATCAAGACTCAAACACTGCGAGACATTCTAGCTCAAGCAGAACCCACCGAGGTGGTTGTGCAAAAACCCGTCAATATTCTGCTTGTGGGAAGAACAGGGGCCGGAAAAAGCAGCTTGATCAATACAATATTTCAAGCCGATCTTGCAGCTGTCGATGTTTTGCCTAGTACCGACGAGATCCAAAGTTACCACTGGCAAACAAACAATGGAGAAACTCTCACACTTTGGGATACACCAGGCTATGAACAAGTCAAGCGTGAAGATCTACGAAAGTTAGTGCTTGATTATGCTAGTACTGCCGATTTATTAATGCTTGTCACCCCAGCCCTCGATCCTGCTTTACAAATGGATGTAGACTTTCTCCAAGATATTAAAGCAGAAATTGCAGATTTACCTGTAATTGCGATCGTTAGCCAAGTAGATCGGCTGCGTCCCATCCGCGAATGGCAACCACCTTATGATTGGGAGTGGGGCGATCGCCCCAAAGAAATAGCAATTCGAGAAGCTACTGAGTATCGTGTTCAGTTGCTGGGCGAGTACTGTAATTTAGTTTTGCCTGTTGTTACTAATGACAGCAAAACCAATCGAGTTGCTTGGGGAGTAGAAGAGTTATCTTTAGGATTAGTCGAAGCGATCGCACCTGCTAAGCAACTCCGTCTGGCTCGTTTTTTGCGTAATCTGGAAACTCGCACTGTCGCAGCTGCCCAAATCATTGACCATTACACTTTTCAGATGACGACTACACAGGGATTGACAGCACTGCTAAAAAGTCCCGTCCTCCAGTTCATTTCTACACTTTCTACTGGTTCACCCGACTTAGCTTATATATTAGCGGCGCAAATTCCTGTAGAACAGTTGCCAATTGTCATAGGCAAACTCCAAATGGCATATGAGCTGTTTTCGTTGTTAAATGCTGGTAACGCCAACCCCCTTAACTTTGAATTATTATCTTTATGGCCGCTGCTATTGGAAAATTCTGCTTCACCCGATCACAATGCTTGGGCATTTGGTCACGCCTTGGTTGAGTATTGGACTCAAAATCTGACGGTTGAACAACTCCAAGAACGATTTAAATATTACCTTAGTCAAATTTAATTACGAATTACGAATTACGAATTACGAATTACGAATTACGAATTAAGCTGTTCCACATATAACTTGCATAATTAGGGCGGGCAAGATGCCCACCCCACAAGAGTTTTATTTAATTTGATTATGTAATTTAGATGTTTTTTAGCTTACGAATTACGAATTACGAATTACGAATTACGAATTATTTAAGGGGATCTGACCGCAATAAACAGTTGGGTTTCCACTCAGCACTTTGTTATACCGTTTGTTTGAGTTGAAATTTTGCTAAATTAACTGGAGCAAAAACACCATTTTCTGTAATGATCGCTGTAATTAACTTGGCTGGTGTGACGTCAAATGCTGGGTTGTAAAATTCTGCTCCTGATGGTACTAAGATGGTGTCACCAATTTGGTATATCTCCTCTGGGTTGCGTTCCTCAATCGGAATTTGACTACCATCGGCTAATTCAAAATCAACGGTGGAAAGGGGCGCGGCAACAAAGAAGGGAATATTATGGGCTTTGGCGACGATCGCTAAGCTATATGTGCCAATTTTATTTGCGGTGTCACCATTAGCAGCAATGCGATCGGCACCCACAACTACGGCATGAATCAAACCTTGTTTCATGCAATGAGCCGCCATGTTATCAGTAATTACCGTTACCGGAATGCCTTCTTGCACACATTCCCAAGCGGTGAGTTTTGCACCTTGCAAGCGGGGACGGGTTTCGTCGGCAAACACACGTTCTAAGCGTCCTTCGCGCCAAGCAGAACGCACTACACCCAACGCTGTACCGTAACCAGCGGTTGCTAATGCTCCAGCGTTACAGTGTGTGAGAATTGTTAGTTGATTTGGGGTAGTGGGCAAAGCTGTTAGACCATTGTCACCGATCGCTTGACAGGTTTGCAAATCTTCAGCATTGATCGCTTGGGCGGTTTCCAGTAGGGTTTGTTTAATTTCGTCTACTGTTCCAAAGGTTTCGTAGGCAACTTTGATCATCCGGCTAATTGCCCAAAATAAATTTACCGCCGTGGGACGAGTAGAACGCAATAACTGAGCAACTTTGTCTAGGCGATCTAAAAATTCATGGCGATCGCTTGTTTCAATTTCCCTAGCTCCAAGATACATGCCATAAGCCGCAGCCACACCAATCGCCGGCGCACCTCTGACAATCATCGTTTTAATTGCCCGTGCCATATCTTCGCTACGGTGAATTTCCACGATTGTGTATTCGTTGGGTAGGCGAGTTTGATCAATTAGTGACACAGAATCGTGATGCCAAACAACTGGGTAAACCTGACTTTGAGAATTTGTCATAGGAAGAGGTGTTTTATAGATGTTTAGTAAACTTGTATCAAATAAAGCTTTGCTCTCACCTTGATGCTCAAAAGAGCAACAGCAGGAGGTTTCAGCTACACGCAGATTGTAGCAGGGTTAAAATTTAAAATGGTTATTAGTATATTTTCAGCAAATAGCTTAAAAGGCATATGAAAATTAAAGCAATTATTCATCCGGCAGAAGAAGGAGGATATTGGGCAGAGGTTCCAGCACTTCCTGGTTGTATCACTGAAGGAGACACAATGGAGGAGGTGATGGCTAACTTAAAGGATGCTATTGAAGGTTGGCTCGATGTTGCCAAATGTCAATTTTAGAGGAAGCTGCCAACATTTATCACAAGCAGCAGAACAAAGATAAAGAGAGTTTAGCGTATCTAGTTATCGGAGAATTGCGAAAAAACAGTGTTGAAGGATTTCGATACACAATTGCCGATATTTCTCTTAGACTACCTGAATGTGGTGATACTGGGTCACTACAAACTTCCTCCAGGAAATATACCCTAACTCAGTACAGCCAAGATTCCTAATTCTTGACGTACTTGTTTGATAGGTTTGTGCCAGTTTTGTTCAAAAGGATAAGCAATTATCGGTTTACATTTTAATCCCGTTTGTAGCCCTCTACTGAGAGCAGCAATCAGTTTTGGAACTTGGTGAATATGCCCAATGGCAAACCAAGGTGCGTGGGATAGAACAAAGACGTTGAGCAGATCTCGATACTGTAGCAGAACAAAAACCGCAAGTCCAAATTCACCAATGGGCGTCCCCTCAAAGCCTATGATCACATGATGTACATCGTGTGATATTGCCAAACGTCTAGAAATACTGCTTTCTCCATCCTTGAGTGTCACGAAAGCTTCAGGGTTGAAACCAGAGCTAATTATATGTCGGGCGTATGCTCCTCCCAAAGTATCTGACGGTAATTTAGAGAGTTGTTGAATGTCGATTTGTATTGAGGCACTGCACAGATGTGTAGCCTGCGAAGCTAAACGCTGTTCAACCCACTGCTGCCAATTGCTGTGACGCGCAGCTTCAATAATATGCAGAATGCCTTGTGAAGGATTACTCAAAAATACCCGGTATGCACGGCTAAGTTCTAACCAATTGATTCCTGCTAGAGGGTTGAACTTTTGTAAATGTTGCTGAAATCCAAGTTTGGCTGTAGATGCGCTCAACATTTTAAATCTCCTTAATTCGGTTATGGACGATGACATCACTATGCAATTAAGTGAATATAGTTTTTATTATATGCATTAAATTGCATATGCAAATAGTTACATATATAAATTTTTGTTAAGTTATATAATTACTTAGTAACATGACAAATTTAAAATAATGCATTAGATGTAGGTTAGGTTAAACGAAGTAAAACCCAACAATGTCAGAGTTTTTATGTCTTGAGTTTCGTGACTTGACTCAACCTATAATTTGCAACATTTAAAGCTTGTCAGTTTAGTAGTAGCAAATGTTGCAAAAAATCACACAACCAGAGCATGAAAATACCTCTTACCCTACTCCCTACTCCCCATTCCCCATTTTCAAACCAATGCTTTCAGTAACGCCTGAAGTTTAAGTTGCACCTCGGCAAACTCTTTATCGGGATTAGAACCAGCCACGATACCTGCACCAGCGTAAAGTCTGGCGCGATCGCCATTAATTAAAGCTGAACGAATCCCCACAATAAACTCACAGTTTCCCTCCGCATCTATCCAACCCAGAGGCGCAGCATATAAACCCCTCTCAAAGCTTTCGTAACGCCGTATTTCTGCACAAGCAATATCCCTCGCTGCACCGGCAACCGCTGGTGTGGGATGTAGTTGGGCGATAATTTTCAATGGGTGTACGTTTGTCGGTACTATGGCACTAATTGGTGTCCACAAATGTTGAATGTTGGATAACTTTCGTAAGCGTGGTGCTAGCAATACCTGCGGTAACAATCCTAGCTGGGTAAGACGCTGAGTAATAAAATCAATCACCAACAAATGCTCGTGTCTCTCTTTTTCACTGTTCAATAGGCGATCGGCATTGGTAGCATCTTCAGTAGGTGTTTTACCTCGTGGTGCAGAACCAGCTAAAGCATCAGTAATTAACTGTTGTTGATGAATACTAATTAAACGTTCTGGACTAGCCCCAATAAAGTTTTGTCCTTTACCGTTACTTGTAGAAAAAATATAACAATTAGGATGGATTTGTCGGAGATTATTTAAAGATTTAAATAAGTTCAATTGATGACTAGAAATTACATCTAATGCATCCGCTAAAACAATCTTAGTCAAATGACTAGACCGGATTTTTTCTAATACTGAGGATACTGAGCGTTTAAAATGAGTAGCGTTTGTAACTGGCTGTTTGTTGAAGTTTGTAGGAAAATAATCAATATGGGGAGAGTAATATTCTAAAGACTGAAGATATTCAATTTTACAACTAATATTTTGTAATATTCTTTGAATATTTGTCTTCGTATTAATAATTGTATTTATTACTAATATACAGCGTTGGTTTTTTACAGCTATTTGCCAACGCGGCAGAAAAACTGTAGCAGATGGAAAAGGATAATCTGCTTGAGAATTCTTATCAAAAAAGCTAAAATAACAAAAAAAGTGAGGGCCAGAAAATGGTAAGTTAGTGTTACCAAAATTAATTACGTTTTTGAGACAAAATTTGATAAAGTCTTCTGCATTTGTGAAACGATCTGTACCATCAATTTGTAATTTTGTCACAGCATCAATTGCCGCGATCGCCTCTCCTTTGCCTCTGTTTTCAAAGTAAAAATTTATTTCATTTGCTTGTGTAAGTTTCTCCAATACAACTAGAGGGTCTACCAAGTCAATCTCCTGGGAGATACTGACAATTTCCCGGCCATTATTCTTGATGCACTTTTCTTGAACCGATAACAGAAATTGATATAAATCTTTGTAATTAACAAACAAGTTATTGCGACATGGTGAAACTGTCATAGATCTGACTATAGTAAATTTTTTTTAAGTTATCTTCCTAAAGTGCAATTAAACGTGGTCGTATTTCTACAGGTAACATATTAAGTCGCTATTTCACCAGCGTAGGTTTTGTCTTGTTTCTGGTGATCCAAATACCTGATTTGGTGTTGCAACTTGAGTTTTAGTGACACTAGCTTAATCATTGACAATAGATGATGATAGTTTTTGCTAATTCAATAGCATCTGGTGTCTACTAAATCATAAAATCGAACATGTGAGTAAGATTATTTGAATTTAATTAATCAACACAGATGACTACCAAGCAGATTTTATATCCCAACACTAAGTTATGGATGGCAGCAATTAAGCCGCCGATGTACAGCGTTGCCATCATGCCCATTTGGGTAGGAACAGCAACTGCATTTGCGGAAACTAAAGTTTTTAACGGAGTAATATTTTCTACTTTTGTAGCTGCGGCAATTTTAATTTTGGCCTGGGAAAACCTGAGTAATGATGTCTTTGATTCAGAAACGGGTATTGATCAAAATAAACATCATTCTCTAGTTAACTTAACTGGCAATAAACCATTAATATTTTGGATAGGAAATTTGTGTTTAGGTTTGGGATTGCTGGGCATATTAGCGATCGCCATCTGGCAACAAGACCCAACCGTCATAGGGATAATTCTGTTGTGTTGTGCTTTAGGCTACACGTACCAAGGGCCTCCCTTTCGTTTAGGATATCAGGGTTTAGGGGAAATTATTTGCTTTTTTGCCTTTGGCCCCTTGGCAATGAGCGCTTCATATTATAGTCAAACTCAAACTTGGTCAATCACAAATTTAGCAGCCTCAGTGATTGTTGGTATTGCCACAAGTTTAATTTTATTTTGTTCGCATTTTCACCAAGTTAAGGATGACATAACAGCAGGCAAGCGATCGCCCATCGTCCGTCTGGGAACAGCAAAAGCAGCCCAACTCCTCATTTGGTTTACCGCTAGTATTTATCCCCTCACCCTAGTATTTGTACTATGGGGAATGTTTCCACTGTGGACATTACTGAGTTGGCTAAGTTTGCCTTATGCCCTCAAATTATGTCGCCACGTCCAGCAAAACCACAACCAACCGGAAAAAGTCAGTAACTGTAAATTCATTGCTGTGGCTGTACATTTCTGGAGTTGCTTGTTGTTGGGTGTGGGATTCATGTTGTAATTTGTAATTCGTAATGACGCTCGATGACTCGCTACCGCTGCGCTAACGTAATTCGTAATTATTTACAAAAACAGGGAGTAGGGAGTAGGGAGTAGGGAGTAGGGAGTAGGGAGTAGG
>NZ_JCACKM010000207.1:0-10062 GCF_059505385.1 Desmonostoc vinosum | reverse complement strand
AATCCCCAGTCCCCAGTCCCCAGTCCCCAATCCCCAGTCCCCAGTCCCCAGTCCCTAAACCGGCGGCGGGTTTCGCCAGATTTCATCTGGTGAAAGAGTTGTCATGTTGAAAGCTTGCCATTCTGATGTGACGTACTTAAATTTACCGATCGCAATATCGCCGTTTGTGGTCAAATTGTCCCAATCGGTTGTTAAATCTAACCAGTAATCACCACCCATGCTCAACAAATAGCGAGCCTGACTGCGATCGTCGGATGCTTGCGTATCATCTACTACTAGCCGCGCTTGAATAGTGGTAAACATACCAGCTACATCATAGGGTTGAATTGGCGCTCGACCAGTTTGGCACCAAAAGTGATAGTTATAACCATCACCTGCTTTAGCTGAAATACTCCCATCCTCCTCATAGCGAATGTCTGCGCGTTTGCTAATGTCATCAGCAAAATCCTCTCGATAAGCAGCCCCCTCAACCCCTGTCGAGCTTTGCAGGAGATGCCATTGACTATCTTGCTTACTGAGCATGTAAGCTTTGATATCTTTGATCTGCACCCTAGTATTATTAGCGGGATTACCTTCGGCAGCCTCGTATAATTGTCCCCATGAGATCATGGCTTGAAAGTTTTCTGGATCGTTCCCCATGTCTATACGCGCACCAGATGCCCAGTCATAACTCTCTGGAACGCCATGCGGCATCCCCTCATTTTGCGGCGGATTCATGTCGCTAATAATCGTTGCAATTGAATTGATTTTGTTCTCAGTTTGTGCATCCACTCGGAAGCAATAGCAACAACTAACGACGATCATAAATATTGAAAGTAGTACGGGCAATTTTTTTTTGACTCGCATGTCACTCCTGTTTGCTAGTCAACTTCATTACCAGAGCTTAATTTAGTAGAGACTCGCATATCGGCGATCGCTCTTGGCTATGAAAAACTTGACTTAGTTTGACAAGATACTTTGTATCATTTTCTATTTGTGATTGCGACCAAATGATTTAAATCTGCAAGCTCCCTAGATTTTATTTATAAATCTTTTCAAGAATATACAATCAATTCATCTTAAATCTCGGCGCTAAGACGCGCCGTTGCGCGTCTCTGCACTATTATAACTGAGAATTAAACCTAATAAAGGGAACAGGGAATAGGGAACAGGGAACGTTGAGCGTAGCCGAAACTCACCAACCGGGAGGTGAGGGGGACGGGGAGACGCACAGAAAGATTTTGGAACGAAAAAATAGGCTTTATTCTGATTGAATGTAAAATACCTACACCTGTGAGGGCAGGGCAGGCAAGAGAGGCAGGAGAAGAAATAACAACACCCAGTCCCCACTCCCCACTCCCCACTCCCCACTCCCCACTCCCCACTCCCCAGTCCCTAATCCTCCGAAGTTTCTTGAGAAAACCTCTTGTGGATAGTTTTGGTCTGTTCCCCATCCGCAGAAACTACTTTTATTGGGTAGTCCATTAAACTTTCTGGGAATGGTATACGTAGATGAAAAGTTCCATCTGGTTTGAGTTTGATGGCATGTCCGCCGATGCTTACAGTTGTATTTGGCACTGTCGAGCCGTGGATAACTAACTCAGCATCGGCTTCAAACCAGAACTCTCCATAGGGACGACTAAAGATATGAGTGGTAACGGAACGGGTAATGAATGACCAGTTGCCATTGCTGATGTAACCAATTTCAATCATATAGTCGCGATCGCTAGCTGGAATAGCTACAAAGCGATCGTGTGTCGCTTCTTCACATTCATACTGCTGTACAAGCAGGGGACTCTGATAACTCAAGTCGATATCAGTGACATCATAAAGCCGCACTACCAATTGATAATCACCTTGTGGCTGTAGCGCTTCTTTATCAGTGTCAGAAATGTGCCAGAAAACATAAGCCCACTTGGGTGTGCGGGGTGAGAGAGTAATTCTGCTGTAATCTTCATTATCTGGCAGATCAACAGCTTCTTCAACTACTGGTATATCATCAACCTGAGAATGAGATTGTGCTGGCACATATGGTACTGGAGTTTCTTGAATTCCATAAATAGTAGCCCATGCACCAATCCCTGCCCCTGCTGTTAGTACAGCATCGCTGGTAGAGTCTGTTGGGTTAGCTTCGATATTATCCTCTGGCCAGTTGCTTTCTGGTTCAGTTGTCTGTTCTGGTAGCTGGGCTACTGTATCTATTTCTGGCAATTCGATAATCGGTTCAGCCGCATCCGCCACTACATTAAATGTGTCTTCTGGTAAGTTTGGTAATTCGGAAAGCGAAGATGTAACTTCCGGTGACAGCCATTCCGTATCAAATATCACGTCAGGCATATTGTCTATGGTATTTGCAGATGTCACCTCTTCAGTGGAATTGATATTCTCTGGTGGGGTTGATTCTGCTGGAGGTTGTGAATTGATGAGAGTTTTTGTTTCCTCTGTTTCCCAATAGTCTTCGTCATCTGTAACTTCAGGGATACCTGGTATTTTTGGTAACGAAGCTGTAGTGACAGTAGTAGGTAATTTTGTCTGAGGTGCCTCTTCTGGAATATTGGGTAATTGGGTATATGGCGTATTGACTACAGCTGCTGGTGCTTCTATATCCCATGCCACTTCACCAGACTGAGAAGATGTGTTTTCAACAGTACTTTCTCTATCTTTGCCAGAAATTTTAGACCAAATCCCCGCCCCAATACCTGTTGCTAAGACTGCACCACCCCCCAAGGCGGCTGCTGTGTTGGATACACCGTTTGTAGCTTCAGTTAGCTTAGAGGTAGCGTTGGCTGTTTCGTGTGCCAGATGAGGCGATGTTTGAGTACCGTTCTCCGATAGATTTGATGGTGTTTGATTGTAGATGCTAAAAGCAGTGTGATCGCCTTCTTCCTGCGAGTTTGAGAAAGATGAGTCAAAAGATATCGGTTCATCGTTATCGGCAGCAGCAAGGCTGACACCAGATGCTGTTTCCTCAGCCAACGATGGGCGTTTTCGCAAGAGCCACCACAACACAAATCCGCCTACAGCAGCAATAAACAGTGGTAATAGCAACCAGAATGGTGTTTCTTTGGTTACATTTGGACTATTTGTTGCAGGGGCTACCATAGGCTGCTCACCCGCCGGGGCTGTGGCATTAGGCGTAGTTTCTGCACCAGGGGAAACACTGCTATTAGGTGTAGCTTCTGCACTTGGGGAAGTAGTGGTAGTAGGTATAGCAGCTAATGTTGGTGATATACCTGAGGCGATCGCTTGTGCTTCAGCTACTCTAGCTGTTTCAATAGCTTGCTGTCCTGGTGGTGCAAGGGTAAAAGCCAAAAAAGCTGTGATGCTTGTACTGGGATTTTTTTTATAAACGTAAACCAGAGGTTGCGAGAAAGGATATTTGGGATCATCTGGCAAGGTTTGATGTAAAGGCAGAACTCGCACGCCTTGCAACTTCGATACCTGATTAGCCAACACATAGCTAATGCCGTCCTTACCCAATTGTTTGATAATCTCTGCTGTATCATCCTTTGCCAATTGCGTCGAGTTAGCACCTGTAGTAAACTTGCGAGTTTTAAAAGCTGGATAATCACGAAAAGTCTCGCGAGTATCACTCGTCGCTGGACGGTCAATTACTCGAATCTTACCCGCAGGCCCCCCTAATTCCGACCAATCGGTAATATCTCCTCGGAAAATTCGAGCGAATTGCCTAGTAGTCAAGCTTTGCTTGAAAGGATTGTCCTGAGAAACTATGATCGCAATTTTTTCGCGCCGTAAGCGAAGTTGCTCTAAACCTTTGGCTTTTTCTTGTGGCGTCAATCCCCTACCTATTGCTGCTACATCAATTTTGCCATCCAGCAGAGCTTGCAGAGCAGTATCAGTACCACTGGCAGCAATTTCTACCTTTGTGCCTGGGTATTGTTTTTCAAAGTTTTCTTTCAGGCTTTGATTGATTGTAGTCAAACTACTTGAACCATCAATCCGCACAACCGTCCCATTCTCCACTGACTGCGGTAGTGGGAAAGCTGGGGTTTCCGGTGAAGATTGCGCCAGCATCGGTGCTGAAATCAAAAGGCTTCCTGTCATCGGTGTCGCAGCCAGAGCAAGCCATAATGCTAGGCTGACTATCGAATTATCTTTTTTTTCTCGTTGCCACATATGCCCCATATCCTGGTATGAAGAATTAGAAAGTAGATCAGTAGTTTTAAACTTTATCTTTTTATGTAGAAGGAGACGCGCTAATTATACATCCCTATGATCTTTCTTCTCAGGTACTGAATTTACTATAAAAAACGCTACTTGCGGCTACTGAATTGTCTTTAAGCAATATTTATCTGGTGTTTAAATATTGCAAATTAGCATTTAAAACCATGCTTGACGGCACTTTCAGTCCTTTAGCTCTTCCAATTGTGAAGACTATAAAAGTTTAAAAATAAAGTTGTTTCTCTGTATTGTCAATTAAATAAGTCATAAAAGTTAATTATTTATTACAAAGTGGGAATGAGGAATAGAGAGTGGGCTGAGCAAATTCGCACTTGCCGGGCTGTTGCTTGAGTGTTTGTCAGCAACAAAAAACCCCGGCGTTTAGCACCGAGGCGAGAGAGAAGTACAAATGACAATGAGATATGAGATATTGCGATACAGAAGTAAAAATTATCAGCTAACACTAATACCAACTAAAACTAGAGTAGTGACGATTAATGTCGCAAAGACACCTTGTATAAGGTATTTGCGCTGTTCCCAAATTGCTGGATATTCAGCGTAGTAAACTTTGGGTTCGGTTGAGTAATTGTTGAGAACGCCGTCTTCGTTAACAGTGGTATACATAGCTTTTTCTTTTGTTTGTTACTTTATGTAAACAAATATAACAATATTGTTACAAACAGTCAATATAAATTGACAAAAAAGTTGATAGCGCTGATGAGAGTGACTAATCACCGCAGAGGGAGAAGGGGAGGCAGGGGAAGTAAGAAAAGTGATTTGTATCAATAATTTCTTGAAATGGTGTAAAAACTCCGTAGGCGTGCCTCTCCCCCTTGCTCCCCTGCCTCTTTACCCGAGATAGGTGAGTGCGTGCATTTATAGATTCAGTTGGCAAATCCTGATTGTTCTTTTAGTTGCGAGCCATTTTCAAATTATGACTACTCTACAAAAGAGCGTATTTTCTGCAACGCCAAGACTCAAAGATGATAGCGATCGCAAAAATACAAAACAAGAACATTGCTATCCTCGCTATCTGCAAAAACCACATCCATATACTTGAGGCTAATAATATCCCAACTACTGGAACACCACCAAAAATATCAGACACAGTCAGGAAGATTTCAAAAGTAATTGCAAAACCAAGTAGAGTTAATAAAAGATACTTGATTACCTTACAAGTCAACTTAAACAGTAGACTATGATCATTGAGATGAAGTTTCATAATTTTTGTCTTCTTGCGACGAGAAGAGTTGAATTCAATAACTTGACAAGAAAAAATTCCCAAATAGAGAGTATGAGGATTTAGCAAAGGTTCGATATTTGATTAAACCCAATGCCAAGAAGATTGTCTCTATACTCCCACACAGCCTCTAATGCCTCTCGACCTTTGTCAGTCAGCTTGTAATATCTACGACGGGCACCTCCTCGCTCAACAAGCTCTTCTAGTCTTTCATCTCCCCAACGCGAGGTTATGTATCCCTTATCGCTAGATTCCATTCGGCGCAACGTCGGATACAAAGTATTAGGCCCAATTTTCCTTTTACCTTTACTAACCTCTTCAATTGTGTTGATAATTGCCAAACCGTAGACTTCTTTATTCGGATAAAGTACAGAAAGAATATCCTCTTCAACGGACGAAAGTATATGTAACTCTCGATCATTCTGTTCTTTGACAACATGAGGTTTTTCTCTCCTTTTCTCAACTAATATATTGTTTAGCTGCTCAAGATATTTGCTATTGCCTTCTTCCAAAAGCTTTAACGCAATAACCTTTATCCAAGACAGATAAGTATGATTCTTGTTCTTGAAAGTATCCTCCATATTTTCCTCTTGAGATACGAAGCTATGTTTGTGTTTGTTTTTGATTAATAATTTGTGAAGGCGCAGAAAAATATTCCTTAGTTCTAATAAGAACTGAGGAAGGATAGCTGAGATGTGTTTATCAGCATTGGTTGGTATTTGCAGATGGCACAAACGAAAGACGTAAGTTAACTTGATCTTTGTTGTTCCGGCTTTGGCTATCCCCTAAACCCTCTTAGGAGGGCTTAAATATTAATTGATTGCTCTGCGCCTACATTACTCCCCACAAAGAAAGTAAGTACTTTGAGTGAACTGACATGTGTTCAGTTATGACTATTATATGACATATATCTTTTTTGTACACATTATCTAAAATAAAAACTAATATAGAAATATCTGCTGCGTATTAGCAGCCGAAATAAAGGTAGCTATGAGAACGCTATTCAAGTAACTTACTGACAATTTTGTAAAAAATAGTACTAAAAGCATAGTTTATTTACTTTGCTGAACTGATAAATTGTATTTAAGCAAGCTATATCGCTTTTGTACAGTTAAAATAAAACCAGTCTGTTAGCAGCACTGTCAGTAGATTAGAAAAGTTGTGAAGCAGAAGAAATTAGGCAATGCTCAAAGTACTCCGTCCCTCATCTGCATGATCAGCAAGCACACAAGGCAAGGACATGGATAAACAAAGGAAATCTAAAGCTCGAAAGAGCAATTGGCAATCTCTGCCGTCAGCTCAAGACAATGAAGAAGAATTGAGGGGCGATCATTTAGAACGTCGAAGACGCAGTCGGTACAAGAAAGGTGGTATAGTACGCAATCTGAAAAACATTTTTCAAAATGCTCAATGGGAGCTGGCGAGAAAGTTGACTGTTAACCAAACTACCCACCTGAAGCTCAAAGAGGGTATTAAACCTTCTTTAGAAGATGATGAAGCAATAAAAAGATACCAAGAGCTACTTTTCCAAAAAGCTAAGTTGGGTTTCTACGGCTCATTGTTTGCAGGTACGCTAGGCGTAACTATGAACATTGTAGGTTTTGGGATGATTTGCTTTGGTCAAACAGAGTTGGGCATCTCAACCACCATAGGGGGATTTAGCTTAGAAGGATCTGCATTTTTGATGCAAAAAATATCTCAAGATGCTAATGACCGCTTGGATAGATATTTTCGTAACAAACGGGATGATGAAGATACAGAAGAGAGCGAAGAATAGTACTGAATTTGTTTGGTATATCATTACTATTGTAGCACAAAACACTACAAATACTACTTGAAATTAACATTTAGTAATAAAGGCTCTTCCTGCAAGAGTCATTTTTAATGCGATCGCATTAAATTAGAATTGTGCAAAAGTAAAGCCGTGCTAGAAGCACGGGGTTTTAAACCCAATTTTTTGATAACTATGACTAATGACAAGCTTAACCGTATACAGCGTCGTCGCTCCTGGGCGGAGCCATATAAAATCAAGGTGGTTGAGCCATTGAAGCTCACTACTCGTGCTGAACGCGAACAAGCGATCGCCCAAGCCGGTTACAATACTTTTCTGTTACGCTCTGAAGATGTTTACATTGACTTGCTGACTGACAGTGGTACCTCAGCAATGAGTGATTATCAGTGGGCAGGAATGATGTTGGGGGATGAAGCCTACGCAGGTAGCAAAAACTTTTATTTCTTAGAAGCAACCATCCAAAAATACTACGGTTATCAATATATCGTACCTACCCATCAAGGACGCGGTGCAGAAAATATTCTTTCGCAAATCCTAATTAAACCTGGCGACTACATACCCGGCAATATGTATTTCACTACAACCAGGCTGCATCAGGAGTTGGCAGGGGGCACATTTGTAGATGTGATCATTGATGAAGCCCATGATGCCACATCACTGCACCCTTTCAAGGGGAATGTAGATTTGCAAAAGCTCACAGACTTAATTGAACAAGTTGGGGCGGAACGCATTCCTTATATTAGCGTTGCCGGAACTGTAAATATGGCTGGTGGACAGCCGATTTCTATGGCAAACTTGCGAGCAGTATACCAACTGGCTCAAACCCACGGTATCCGCGTGATTCTAGATGCCACTCGTGCTGTAGAAAATGCCTATTTTATCCAACGACAAGAAGAGGGTTACAACCAAGAGGCGATCGCTACCATTTTACGGGAATTCTGTTCCTACACCGATGGCTGTACCATGAGTGGCAAAAAGGATGCATTAGTTAACATCGGCGGTTGGCTGGCTCTCAACGATGATGATATCTACGAGGAAGCACGTAACCGAGTAGTAATATATGAAGGTTTACATACTTACGGTGGCATGGCGGGGCGAGACATGGAAGCTATGGGGCGGGGTATTGAAGAGTCAGTTCAAGACGATCATATCCGTGCCCGTGTTGGACAGGTTGAATATCTCGGTCAGAAATTGCTAGATTGGCATATCCCGGTTGTTGTACCAATTGGTGGTCATGCAATCTACTTGGATGCTAAACGCTTTTTACCGCATATTTCCCAAGATGAGTTTGCTGCACAACGCCTAGCAGCAGAATTATATTTAGAAGCTGGAATTCGGACAATGGAGCGGGGCATCGTTTCCGCAGGACGCAACAAAGAAACTGGTGATAACTATTATCCAGAATTGGAACTAGTGCGCTTGACTATTCCCCGACGCGTGTATACTCAAGCACATATGGATTTAACTGCTGAAGCGGTAGAAGAAGTTTATTATAACCGCGATCGCCTGGGTGGACTCAAGATGGTTTATGAGCCGAAATATCTCCGTTTCTTCCAAGCACGCTTTGAATTGTTGTAGAGTTGGCGCTAGTACTCTCATTTGTAGTTATACCAAATCTGGATCGATACCTAATTCCCTTAACTTTGCCGCAAGTGCTGCTTGGCGCTGACGTTCCACTTCAAGTTTGGCGATTGCATCGTCAGTGCGTTGACGTTCTGCTTGGGCTTGTTCGGAACTCCACAACAATAAATTACCTGCTTCATCCCACCATCGCAACCAATGAATATTTAATCCTAAACGAGTTCCCTGCCAAATTCCCAAAAATAACTCCAACTCAGGAAACCAAAAACGTCCTAATTCAGATGGTTGCTGCAAAATATATTGATCATTTTCCAAACGACGTATTTCTAGAGTGACTTCATCAGGATTAAAAATCACATAAGTGGGAACTTGCAATATTCGCTCATAAAAGTATAGTTTCCCATAAGGAAAGGTAGGACGAATTGAATATTCTCCGTTATCAGCATCCGAAAGAAACTCCATCACCACAGCCACAGGTGCGCCTTCTACATTAGGTGTGTAGCTACGACGAACTATACCTGCACCCACAGGTAATACATGCGGTACATACAACCAATCTGGGGCCTTGACAACAGTTTTTTGATTGATATTAGCAACAAGACCAAAATTAGATGCTATAAGTATCTCTTGGTTAATTCGATTTGCTGCACCTAAAGCATCCGTTAGTGCTGCTGCCAGGGAAGGCTGTTGAAGATTTTCCACCGGATCATCAGGAAGAATAAAATCGTCTGGGAGTTTTTCCCAAGTAACTATAGGGTTTTGGCGCTGAGGTGCGGCTAGAACCATAACGGTTACAAGATTGTTACTTATGTTTTGTTAAAGCTGATTGCCAATATTTTACAACGCATTTCAAAAGAGCAATCCAAATGCCCACGCCCTATTTAGTACAAGATTTTTAGCTAAAATTAACTTGCATGATTCCAATCGCTGAGTAACTCATGCTCTTGTTTAGCTTTGTTACGTTTGCGGAATGGTACTTTAGGAGTACCCACGATGCCAGGGAAAGATGATTGTTTCTTTTTGGCAGATTTGTTTTCTTTTGTGGTTAAGCTAGTTTCTAGAGTTTTCATTAGTCGATAAATTTGTAATTCAAACTTCAGCACTAATCTATATCATCAATTTCCCAACAGCAAATTTCTGAAGAAAGATATTAATTAGCATCATCTACTGCTTCAGAATCAATATATACCTAAGGAATAGGGAGTGGGGAGTGGGGAGTGGGGAGTAGGGAGTAGCTTTCAAGGGTAGGTTTTTCATATTCAGTCTGAAAAAACCTATTTTTTCGTTC
>NZ_JCACKM010000206.1:0-10155 GCF_059505385.1 Desmonostoc vinosum | reverse complement strand
ATCAAATCAGAATTTGGCATCTCAAACAATTTCTCGAAAATCCTCCGCATCAAATAAAAAAACGCATTGCTGCTATTGATTCCCAAGCCGTTAATTACTTATTGGGAAGGAAAGTATGACAAAACAAATCACTCCCCTCAAAACTCAAAAAGTTCTCGATATTTGCTCCGGCATCGGCGGCTTCATCTCCAATTCGCAATTCGCAATTCGCAATTCGCAATTCGCAATTTTAAGAAAGGAACCAAATATATGAATCAAAATATTAGTATTACTGACAGAACAAAAGCCTTGGCAATAAGAATAGTTAAGGCTTGTACTTTCTTAGATGAAAAACCCGGAGTTGGTCGAACACTTTCAAAGCAACTACTACGAAGTGGCACATCTATTGGAGCTAATGTTAGAGAAGCTCAATCCGCCCAATCTGATAAGGATTTTTTGAGCAAATTAGAAATTGCACTTAAAGAAGAACGAGAAACCGAATATTGGTTGGAAATATTAATAGAGGCAGAATTGGTTGAGAAAAACAAGTTTGAATCTCTGCTTCAAGAAACTAGAGAAATTGGAAAGATTTTAGTTACATCTACTCGAAAAGTCAAAGATAAAATCAAGCAATGAAATTAATTGCGAATTGCGAATTGCGAATTGCGAATTGCGAATTGCGAATTGGTATTGCTGCGGTGTTCATTATCACCTTGGGATATAGAAAAGTTAAGAACCTTAAGATTAGAGTTAATTTTACAAGTGCTTAAAGGTAGACCAATCATTTTAATTATTGATGAGACAGGGGATAAAAAGAAAGGGAGCAAGACAGATTATGTGAAACGGCAGTATATAGGAAATTTAGGAAAAACAGATAATGGGATTGTAGCAGTTACAGTGTATGGTGTTTTCTGTGGAATGACCTTTCCATTACTATTTGAAGTATATAAACCTCGTGAAAGATTACAGCCAGGAGATAAGTATCGCACTAAGCCAGAAATAGCAGCAATACTGATAACAAAGCTCCAGTCAATGGGTTTTAAATTCAACTTAGTACTTGCAGACAGCTTATATGGAGAGAGCAGTAAGAATTTTATATCTGTATTAGATGAACTGAATTTGAATTATATAGTAGCAATTCGGTCAAATCATTATGTGGAGTTACTTCCCAGACAACATATTCAATATTCAAAGTGGCATAGATTCCAAAGAGTATTCTCTAATTTGAGCCATGAGAATCGATTTATTAGAGAAATAATTCCGGGAAAACGTGGAGAACTTAGATATTGGCAAATTACTACGGATGCGGAACATTTGCCTGATAATACTACTTGGTATGTGATGAGTAAATATCCCGACATCACACCCAGAGAAGTTGGCAATTTTTACGGTTTAAGAACTTGGGTTGAGTACGGGTTAAAACAAAGTAAGAATGAACTAGGTTGGGCAGATTTTCGCCTGACGCACTACCCACATATTGAACGATGGTGGGAAATTATTTGCAGTACTTATTTAATGGTTAGTCTGCATTCCGAGCAACTGTTTCAGACTCCACCACAACGAGAGTCAAAATTTGCTTCACATCCCTGGTGGGATAGTAGCAATGGCTGGAAGAATATTCTCAATAATCTTCGTTTAATCATTCAACCTTTTACTCTGTTTAATCTGATATATCCCTGGTTAACAGTTTTTCCTATCCCTCAATTAGCTTTGGGCTTTTCTAAACTTCAATCTATTATTTATAGCCTCACCAGTTCAATTTTTATATCCCTGAGTCACCCTGATTTCTACTTTTCCTCTGCCTATAGTGACAAAAGAGGGTTAAAGACATAACCAATGCTGTTAAAAGTCTAGATGCTCTGTTCGTCTCCCCCAGTCTGGGAACAGGTGTAGATATTGCAGAGTATCACTTTGATGCCGTGTTCGGTGTCTTTCACGCTGTTAGCCAGACTGCAACAGAATGCGCTCAACAACTACACCGTTATCGTCCCAAGGTTCCCTTTCATATTTGGGTTGCACCAAGACCACCCTTCGGATATAAGGAAACTAACGCCACCAAGATTAAAGAAGGGTTACTACAAACTAATGAAGTCAACGCTTTTTTACTGCGAATTGACCGGGAGACAGGTAAGCGGGGAGTTGAGAAGGATTATGCTCTAGATGCATACTGCCAAATTCTAGCCCAGCGTCACCAGTTGATTAATAATCTTCGATCTGAGTTGCGATCGCTATTACTAGAGATGGGCAATACCATCGTACCAATGGGCAGTGAGATGATGTTGATGCTAAAAACGCCTTGCTGATGCCGCCTCTGTTTTGAACACTGAACATAATTGTGCAGTGAATAAAGCTAATGATATTTCTGCAAGCGAGTATCGCGCTCGTAAAAGTAAGGATTATTTGAAGCCAGAGGAAGTTTATGAATGTGAGAAGTTTCGGATTCGAGACTCTTATGGGATGGAGGTTACTGAAGAACTGGTGGAAAAAGATGAAGGGGGTAGGTTGGTTAGGGCTTACGCATCATTTGAGGCCATATTATCAGAACCCGGTGGCACGATTATTGACCCACATACTAATAGAGAATACCCTGCACCACCCAAGATTGTTGCAGATAAGGATTATTCGGAGCGGGACAAGTTACCTTTGTGTATGGATTGGGGTAATTATTCAGCTCGGTGGTTAGCGCGGTTTAACTTGGGACTGCATGACATTTTAAAACGTTTAGTGAAGGGAGAGGAAATTACCGCCGATGATCCACAATTGGTAAGGATGACTGAAATTGCCATACAGTGTGCTGCTCATATTAAAGCGATTCTTGGTTTTACTGTGCCTGCTGACTGTCAGCCCATTTGGTTACTCGCTACCTTAGTTGAACAGTTGGGACTGAAGTTGGCGAATCGCAAAGAAGGGCCTCGTGGGGAGCAGGTGACAATTTATTCACTAGCGAAAGAGGAATTGCACTTTGCCCTAGATGTGATTGCTCATCGGGAGCAGAAACGCGCTAGGCAACTCGCAATTTCCAGTTCGCAATTCGCAGTTAAAACAATTGCGAATTGCGAACTGGAAATTGCGAATTGTTTGGTATCCACCCCCCTACTGTTGGTATAGGGAATCCCCCTAAAGCAGGGGTGGATACTACGGATTTTGACCCCAACGGCGAATGCGATCGCTCTCTGGTAAAAACCTGCGCCCAAATGCTTAAAGACGGTATCAGACATGGGGTTGAGGCTGTGAAGTCCATCCTCAAGCGCTGGGGAACGGATTTGCGCTGGTGTGCGGTGCTGGAGTTGGAGGAAGTAGCGGTAAATGAATTGCGGCAGTTGGAGGAGTTAGTACCGCAGTTTTACGCCTTGCTTGATGAGTTGGTATTGCCAATGGAGGGGTAAATGCCAATTTTGGCAAAAAGACTTGAGTCTTTGATGGTCAATCTTTGTGCTTAGATCAGCTAACATCAAATTCTTCTAAGAGTTAACTCACTCTTACATACCCGCCCGTTGACCATTATTGTTGGTGAATGAGCTAGTACCTCACTCATCGTCAAACCAGGTGTAACTTGTACAAATTAATCACCAAATTCTGCAGCGCACCCAAACTCTGTGTGGAGTCGATAGTGCCATTTGTGAACACTACCAGTTCCATGTCTTCTGGAAGAAATAAAGCGACGCATTGCTCGGTGCGGTAGTCTTGATCCTCCCGCCACAGACCGTTCTTGCTGTAGACTTTACCAGCTGGTGTGTCGGTTATCGAGTCGATGCCAAATTTGTTGTCGAGCATTGTCTGGGCTTGTGCTGGTGTCATAATCGTTCCACCCCGACGGAAAGCTGACATAATGTTTAGCACGCTATTGACCGACATATGCCAGCCGTCACCGCCACAAGAGGACGAGAAATCACCGGAGTCCCAACCATTATGATTGGTGGATGTCAACAAGTTGTAAGCAAGAGCTGCATCTGTTGGATGGGCTAAAGTTGCGTTGGTTACACTAGCAATAGAGAAGACGTTCTTATACAGGTATTGACTGTAAGCGTTGAGCGTCGTGAGTTCCCAGAACTGGTTGTTGCGATATTCATCTAAGTTGGGGTTGTACGGTGCGTAGGGCGGAACTATTGCATTTGCTGGGATATCACCGTTCATAATTGGGAGCAGAATACGGCAGAGTCCGAAGTTCATGTTTTCATAATAGAAATTGCCTACCTTGCTGACTCCGGCTTCGACCTGATTCCTCATCGTATAGTAGAAAGAGTTGTAGCCTCCAGTGTTGAAGCCGGAGGTATGGGTCATCAAGTGGTTGAAGGTGATTTGTTGGATGCTTGAATGCTTCTTCCAGTATTTAGGAAGATAATCTATGATCTTGGTGCTAAAGGGGGATTTACCTTGATCATGAAGCAGCTTGGTCATTGCAATCGCAGTGAGCAACTTGCTGACGCTAGCGATGTGCATCCGCCGATCTATGCCGAAGCCAACGTCGCCATCCACGGGCATCTTAGACCAGTTCCACTCAAACGTTTGGATGGGGCTGCCGCCTTGGCGAAGCTGCATCGCATAGCCTGGAACCAGCCCACTGATTGAGTTGTGCAAGTTATTGCAGAAGGCGCTGGCATCAAGGTGCTTGCTAGCTCCAGAGAAGGTTTGAGGAAAAGTCGGTTTTTCCTCCACTTGTGTATAGGAGGTCACGCCCTCTAATTTGGGGAGTGGCATCACATGATCGCCCAGAGCAGCCTTAGAGATATTGAATCGAGACATTATATTCTCTGCTGCTGTATAATTAAAGTCATTAGTAATATTAACCATTGAAATAGCTCCTTGATTTTTAGCTTATAAATAAGTAACCTGACAGAATTAACACATACTCTGTTCTTTTTTAGATAAGAATTTCAACTGAGAATGTGTGTAATAAATTTCATCTAACTACCTGTAGATCAAATTCTACTGGTTAGTTTTGCTTGAGTAGGCAGCGAATTATGAAAGCAACAGTTCAACTTACACTATCTGACTAAAAGTTGATAAGAGTTGGTAAAAGCCGAAAAAGAAACAAGAATTAGATCTAAAAATAAATTACCTTGTTTCTTTTTCTGTTTCTGATTTCAAGTCCTCAGAATATGAATTTAAGCTTGAGTCCAGATGAATGTAAAAGACTGTCCTTCAGTAAAGAAATCCTCGGCATCTTCTATATGGTACATATTAGTATGACTACTAAATCCTTTTGCTTTACTAAGAACTAAATCTTTGTGTTTCAAATCATCTCGTGTGACAAAACCAAATGCTTTCCCATTTTCTTGTTGCACTTCGGTAATCGGTACGTATGTATTATTGCCAGCTCTAGTAAATAGGAGAACACCTTTCCACCAATCGTCAGCAGTAACAATAAGATTTATCTGAATTTTTTGTGCATCAATTCCATTTTTACCATCATGTCTCAGTTCAATTTTATCTCCATCAGGAAGTCTTTTAGTTTGAAGTAAATCTTCAATTTTGATGTCATATACGGCATTTGCTGAGTTAACGCTCATCTGATTTCTGCTGAAAAAATTATGGAATGATTGTTGGTTTATAAGTCACTAAATAAAATTAATTACATACTGATTCTTAATGAGAGAATCAGTTCTGACTAGATTTTGTGTAATTAATTTGGTGTAATTACTTGTTTAATTAATCAGGAGTTCTGAAAGAATATATGCACTTTGATCAGATTATTAATCTTTTTTATAACTTTTATAGGAGAATAATCTGTAACAAATGCTTTTTTGTATTTTGGCAACAAGCTAATTTGAATAATCAGGTAAAACTGCTATCTGCTTGCATAAAGAATCAAGAAAATAATGATAAAAGTGTAGAGACAGACAAGAAATTATTCTAGATAATTCCAAAATCAAATGATTCTCAAGAGTCCCGTCAGGACAACAAACATAAGGATGTGGCTTATTTCAGCACAGCTAAAGGCTGGTGGAGTCCTAAGTTTGGAGAGTTGAATTTATGAATGTGCGATGGCGCGTTCGCGTAGCGTGTCCGTTCGGCGAAGCCGTGCCGCAGGCTCAGGACTCAGCGCCCGCCTTCTTGCGATCGCTGCCTTGTATATTGATGATCGCAGCGCAAACAACGACATTATTTGATCGGGTGGAACAGTCCCCCCTGAAAACGCCAGCCAACAGAACCAGGATCTTTCGAGCGACACCAGCTTTCAAAATCCTTATCGCTTTGGTTAGTTTGCTCTCGCTGCAAAGTTGCTAAATCGACACCTAATCTTTTAGCCAGCTAAACAAAGGCAAGAAAACAGCAGGTGTAGATGGTAAAGCATCTCTAACTTTCAAAGAGCGATTCGACCTTGATAACTTACTAAAAACACAAGTAAACACTTGGACTCACAGCAAGTTACGAGAAATATCGATTCCTAAAAAGGACGGTACGATGAGAAGTCTCAAAGTACCAACCATGAAAGATAGAGCATGGCAATGTATTATCAAATATGCTATCGAACCCGCTCACGAAGCGATTTTTCATGAACGCTCCTATGGTTTTCGTCCTGGTCGTTCGGCACATGATGTACAGAAATATCTCTTTGATAATCTAAGGTCAAAATCCAACGGTAAGGACAAAATAATCTTAGAGATGGACGTTGAAAAATGCTTTGATAGGATTAATCACAACCACCTAATGTCCCAAATCATAGCACCTAAAAGTGCAAAACTGGGATTATGGAAATGCCTAAAAGTAGGGGTTAATCCTGAATTCCCCGAACAAGGTACACCCCAAGGTGGCGTGTGTAGCCCAGTGCTTGCCAACATTGCCCTACACGGAATAGAAGCCATACATAAATCTGTGAGATACGCAGATGATATGGTTTTTATCTTTAAGAAAGGCGACAACCAAGCTCAAGTCTTTGATGAAATCACAGAATTTTTGCGCGTTAGGGGTCTAAACATTAAGTCAGCGAAGACACGCTTTGTATCCGCGACTGATGGATTTAATTTTCTCGGCTGGCAATTTCGAGTCCAGAAAAACGGAAAGTTTAGATGTACTCCCTCAGAGGATAATTATCTAGCATTCCGCAAGAAAGTTAAAGCTATAGTCAATAACTCGAACTATGGTGCTTTAGTTAAAAGCCAAAAACTCTCTCCCATTATTAGAGGTTGGAGAAACTATCATCGCTACTGCAAAATGGATGGGTCAAGGTTCAGACTGTGGTTTACCCGCAGGAGAGCATGGAGTGTCTTTAATAAACAATCCAAACTTAACCGCTATCAAACGGATGCCTTAATAGATAAGGCATTCCCCGCAGTACCGTACTCAGAAAACAAGCACGTCATGGTTAAAGGAGATGCGTCTCCTTTTAATGGCAATCTTGTCTACTGGAGTAAAAGACAATCTCTCCACTACGATGGGGCGACAGCCAAAGCTCTCAAGAAACAAGACCATACTTGCGGACACTGCGGACTTAAGTTCGTAGACGGTGAAGATATACATCTTCATCATTTAGATGGCAATCACGATAACTGGAAGTTGAAAAACCTCTTTGCTATCCACCAATCCTGCCATCAATACGTTCACATGAGCAAATAAATTTGTCGGGAGCCGGATGCACCTAAAGGCGCACGTCCGGTTCTAATTGGGAGGGGCGGAAGATAATACTTCCCCTCGACCTAACTCAATACCTAATTGGGATGAAGACAAAAGGCGGCGGTATTGAGAGTAGGGTAGAACAGGACACTCGATAATCAGCTTTCGTAAGGCGCGATAAGCTTCTTCGATTGAAAATGCTTGTAGCTTAAGTCTCTTTAAATGATATTTATAATTGGGTTACTCATTGTTGCTACTGTACTTTACTAGACTGAGAAACGCTATATAATCGATTTATCTTTTAACAGTTAATACCTAATTTTTATATTCTTAAATTGATAATTTAGAGGTATAATACTATTAATATAACTCTCATAAAAACATTAAAAAATTTCCTGAATGACTCGTTTTATTCACGATCAATAGTCAAAGAGCGAATTAACTCTCGAATAACATCCGTTGCCGGTCGTCCTGTTATTGAGCAATATTTTTCTAACTTTTCTACTTCGCCTGATGTAAGGTTGATTGTCAATCTTTTAACAGCCCATTTTTTATTCATAAGTCAAATAAGATCTGCTTGAAACTACTTCTCTAATATCAATCATCTAAACTGTTACTACAATGATAAAAGTAATGATATTAGTTTCAAGAAGTCGTGAAGAAAAGCGCTATATCTTTTAAAGTTGTAATGAAGAGTCAAAGTGTCTTCTCAATTATGAATTTTGGATAATTTAGCAGTAGAAGTTCTAAAAAAAATATAAATTTAAAAACTCATTCTCTTAGATATTCAGTAGAAACACATGGTAGTGTAGCAGCCTATTCATTGCGTTAACACAAGCTTTAACACCAACAAGTCTAGTCACTTCACTAGCCAATGTCAGACGGGTTAGCAATCACCTTGGGAGAATTTATGACTTATGCGATCATATATTCTCACTTTGTCTGCACCTTTGTTTTGGCTTCATGATAAGTCTCGCTCTTATGCTGTTCAGTGGTAACTTGCATTTACTTGTGAACCTGTGATCTGGAGCGGCGGTAGAAAATCCTTTAGTCTAGGACTTACGCATTGACAAAAAGTATCATCAATCCGTACTAGACAGCACAGATACAGCGGTGGACAAGGGAGCAACAGTTAGAATTACTTGATTGGCATCCTTTATCCCTCTTCTGTCACTCTCCGAAAACATTTGCCATTTCTGAATTCTAGAGCTTTGATATAACAAGCAATTGCGCCATTCTTTTCTAATAACAAATACAAGACCAATTTTTTTCTAATAGTATAGCTTGTATTGATTGCCTAATGAGGCTTCTAGCAATCGCCTAACCGGAAAGTGACAGAAGAGGGTTATTTACTGGTAAATGTCCCCTATGTGGTGCTAACTAGGAGCGATCGCACTGTCGCACTTGCGATCGCGTGCTTACTTATAATCTTTGTAATGCCACGATTAAAATTATTGGTTTTTTGCGTAAAGTGCAGAACACTAGGTGAATAGTGTTATATAACAGTATTTACTATGTATAAACCGGGGGACAACACTATAAGTCTCCCATATAACTTACTTCTATTCATAACTGCTCTGGGCTTTCGTCTAGGGCAGTTTTATATTGTACAGTGAACCAGATTTTCAACTGTGTCAATGGAGAATCATCTGCCCTCAACTGCCTGCTATTGAAAATTGCTCATTGAGTTAAAGGTTGGACTGGTAAATTTGCATCAATCTCAATCAAGGTAACTTTGGCATTTTCAACTACTGTATTTCCTAACAAAGTATCCTGCATCGCTTCAAATCTAGATTCTGCTTTCCCAATCCGTTCGTAATGCAAAATTACATGGTAACGCTTTTGTATTGGTTCTCCAGACTCTGAACGCTCTACTGTATTCCAATCCTTGTTTTGATGCTCCTCAGCAATCTGACGATACTCACTGGCTAATTGCTCTAAAGCATTGGCTATGGCGTGTTCTTCGCTTTGACCACAGCAACGGATCTCATCTGAGCGCTGGTCAATAGAAGACGATAGTTGACAAATATACTGTCTATTCTCATTAGCCTGCACATTAATCGTAATTGTTCCAGTGATTGAAGTCATAGCTAGTTTGTCAGAGAATTGATGATCCCTGAATTTTAACAGATGCACTAATTTAAAGGATGTCGGCAATATTCCTCAAAGGTGTTGTCATCTGGTAGTCAGGTAATCAGCATTCCTTAGTAAAATCGCAACGCAAGCTCTCTTCTGACTCTGCCATAAAGTTCTTACTTGCTATATGATTTGGTCGTATATGAAAAATGTTACGAGTCGTGATGCGTAAAGTTACTGTCTTAGGCATAGGTTTTGCTTTGACTGTGGGCGTAGCTGATGGCGTAGGAGCTAGATAGCAGTTGTTAATTTGGATCTGCCTCTGGCTTTGATGAGTTTGCAACTCTTTATAGACAACTCCGCCTCCAGTACCTAATGACAGGATGCAGGCAGAACCTACAGCTAGAGTTCTACTAGTAACCAAAATTCCTCTTTGCGCTGGATTGCGAAGCAAAGAGCGAACATATTTTATTACGTTCATTTTTTATTAGCAGGACTTACGCAAGTGTCACAAGCAATGGCGCGGTGTAACCGCGCCGCGCACCA